>JAFXCR010000007.1 GCA_017516465.1 Ruminococcus sp. | reverse complement strand
ACTACAACAAAGACACCAACAACGACAACAACAACCACTACTACAACTACAACAAATAAACCACCAACGACCACAACAACCACTACTACAACTACAACAAAGAAACCACCAACGACCACAACAACCACTACTATAACTACAACAAAGAAACCACCAACGACCACAACAACCACTACAACTACAACTACAACAAAGAAACCACCAACGCCTACAACAACGACTACCGGAGTAATAGAAGAATACGGTAAGTGTGGTGATAACCTCATATGGACTCTCGACGGAGAAGGAACTCTCACTATCAGTGGTGAGGGTGCGATGATAAGTTGGAGTAGCACCAATGATGTTCCTTGGCGTGAGTATAAGGAAAAAATCACAAACGTTATTATTAAAAACGGTGTTACAAATATTGAAAATTATGCGTTTTATTATTGTCAGAACTTAACCTCAATAACAATACCAGACAGTGTTACAAGTATTGGAAAGATTGTTTTTAAGGGATGTTCAAGCTTAACTGAAATAACGATTCCAGACAGTGTTACAAGTATTGGAAATAGTGTTTTTGAGGGATGTTCAAGCTTAACTGAAATAACGATTCCAGACAGTGTTACAAGTATTGGAAATAGTGTTTTTGAGGGATGTTCAAGCTTAACTGAAATAACGATTCCAGACAGTGGTATAAGTATCGGAGAGAAGACATTTTATGGTTGCACAAGCTTAAACTCAATAACAATACCAGACAGTGTTACAGGTATCGGGGATTTTGCATTTTATGATTGTGAAAAACTGACTTCAATAACAATTCCGAAAAGTGTTAAAAGTATCGGGAAATCTGCATTTGATGATTGTGAAAAACTGACTTCAATCACTATAAAGAATCCTGAATGTAAAATAGATGATTCAGCAAATACAATCTATTATGATGCAACAATCTACGGCTATGCCGGCTCACCTGCAGAGGATTATGCCGAAGAATATGAAAGAAAATTTGTTGATCTGAGTATTGACCTTTCATGCGATATAACAGGCGACGGCATTATAAGTGTCTCTGATGCGACTGCCGTACTGAATGCGTATACAATTATCAACTCCGGAAAAAAATCTCCGCTTACTGCCGATCAGGAAAAGTTGGCTGACGTAGATAATGACGGAAAGATTACCGGATCTGACGCTACTCTGATCCTGCGTTACTGCACGAAGCTTTCATCACTGCTTGTCGGTGAGAAGGTTCCTTCATTCAAGGAATGGTTTGAAAGCGTAAATACAGATTGATTGACATCAGCAGAATAACTTGATAAAACCGCACAAGGTCTATAACGGACTTTGTGCGGAATTTTTTTCTCATGTATTTACAAATAAATATTTTTGTGGTATAATATAGAATGAATAATTGTACGGAATATTCCGGAATATCATTACAGAAAGAGGTAAAATCGCTTTGGCTAACGAAAAGATCAGAAATTTCTGCATAATTGCTCATATAGATCACGGTAAATCCACGCTTGCTGACAGAATTCTTGAAAAGACAGAAACAGTTGCTATCCGTGACATGGAGGAACAGCTCATTGATAACATGGACATCGAGCGTGAACGCGGAATCACCATAAAGGCACGTGCAGTCCGCCTTAAATATACTGCGTCGGACGGAGAAAATTACATCTTCAATCTTATTGATACCCCTGGTCACGTCGATTTTAATTATGAGGTGTCACGTTCTCTTGCCGCCTGTGAGGGTGCTATTCTTGTTGTTGACGCTTCTCAGGGAATCGAAGCTCAGACACTTGCAAATACCTATCTTGCCATTGAACACGATCTTGAAGTCGTTCCTGTCGTGAACAAGATTGACCTTCCCTCTGCCGATCCCGAAAGAGTCTGCAATGAGGTCGAGAATATCATCGGCATTCCGGCAATGGATGCTCCGAGAATCTCTGCAAAAATGGGTACGAACATCGAAGCTGTTCTTGAAAGTATCGTTACTGATATCCCTGCACCGAAGGGCGATACACAGAAGCCGCTGAAGGCTCTGATTTTTGACAGCTACTACGATTCCTACAAGGGCGTTATTATTTACGTTCGTGTCAAGGAGGGAACAGTAAAGGTCGGCGACAGTATCCGTCTTATGGCGACCGGAGCAGTATTTACCGTAGTTGAAGCAGGCTTCATGGACGCTACGAATCTCATCAACAGCGGCTCTCTTGAAGCCGGAGAGGTCGGCTATATTGCGGCTTCTATCAAGAGCATCGGGGATACTCAGGTAGGAGATACTGTTACTAATAATGACAATCCTTGTGATGAACCTCTCCCCGGATACAGAAAAGTAAATCCCATGGTATTTTCCGGCATCTATCCTGCTGACGGAGCAAAGTACGGCGATCTCCGTGAGGCACTGGAGAAGCTTCAGCTCAATGATGCTTCACTCTCCTTTGAGCCGGAAACCTCTGTTGCACTTGGCTTCGGCTTCCGCTGCGGATTTCTCGGACTTCTCCACATGGAGATCATTCAGGAGCGTCTTGAACGTGAGTACAATCTTGACCTTATCACAACTGCTCCTTCCGTTATATACAAGGTAACAATGACAAGCGGCGAGGTTGTATATATCGACAACCCGACAAATTTCCCCGATCCAGGTCTGATTCAGACGGCTGAGGAGCCTATGGTTAAGGCTGATATCCTTGCACCGTCAGAATATGTCGGCAATATCATGGAGCTTTGTCAGGACAGACGAGGTACCTTCAAGGATATGCAGTATCTTGACGATACACGAGTAAATCTTCACTATGAGCTTCCTCTGAATGAGATTGTATACGATTTCTTCGATGTACTGAAATCACGCACAAAGGGTTATGCTTCGTTTGATTACGAGATGCTCGGATATGTTCCGTCAAAGCTTGTAAAACTTGATATTCTTCTCAACGGTGATGTAGTTGATGCACTGTCGTTTATCATTCACACTGACAAGGCATACGGCAGAGCAAGAAAAATAGCTGAAAAGCTTAAGGAAAATATTCCGCGTCAGCTTTTTGAGGTGCCGATTCAGGCGGCTATCGGAGGAAAGATAATCGCCCGTGAGACGGTCAAGGCAATGCGTAAGGACGTTCTTGCGAAGTGCTACGGCGGTGATATCACCAGAAAGAAGAAGCTCCTTGAAAAGCAGAAGGAAGGTAAAAAGCGTATGCGTCAGCTCGGAACAGTAGAAGTTCCGCAGGAAGCCTTCATGAGCGTTCTCAAGCTTGACACCTGATTCGGGAGGGATTTTTGTGTTGAATTATCTGATACTTGCTTTGCTTGGTACAGGAGTTGTACTGGCTCCGGTTTCGGCAATTGCAGAAGCCGTTTTCCGGCGGAACTCAAAACCGTACAGATTCTTCAGAGTAATATGGCTGTTCCTCAGGGAACTTGATTCTCTCCGCTTCGGAGTAACTTCAGTTCTGCTTCTTTTCTGGGGACTTGCGTCCGGTGACGATAATTTCTACGGTATCTGGATGGCGATTGCAATGATGCTTGCAATTCTTGTTGTCGTTCATGCAGATGATTTCTTCACCTTCAAAAAGCGTCGGAAAAAGGCGGCAGAAAAAAAGAACATCCTCGGAAGAACGGGGCTTCTTCCTCTTTCCAAGGAGACTCCAATTGCAGGAGAGGCAGAGGTGCTTGTTCCGATGATTGCCGGAAATGAGCAGATTTCATCTGATCCGGCATGATATTTTTACAGATAGGACTGATTTCATTATGAGTATATATACTTGTCCCCACTGCGGGAAAAAGGGATTTACCCCGATGACAAAGGCTCTTGCGGGGAAAATGAATTCAAAGGGAAAGCCTTGTAGGAATTGCGGTACGAGATGCGTCAATGGCAAGGGAGCAACAATCTTCAATGCGATATACAGCGTGATTGTAATTGTGTTTATGGTATGGTATTTTCTTAATTCCCAGAAATATGATTTTCTTGCAATAAGAGAAATTCCTGTTTTTCTGCTGTTGATTCTCTCGGAATTTGTAGTTCCTGCCGTTGTGAATGCCTTCTTCTTTAAAATGGAAGAATCCATACGTCTTGACGTTTCATGAGCGATATCGGAATATACATCCACGTTCCATTCTGCGGAAAAAAATGCGGATACTGCGACTTTTATTCCCAGAAATACTCCAGAGATGGTGCAGATGCCTATGTACAGGCAGTTTTGCGGAATATCGACCATTACGGAGCTTCCGGAGCCGATGTTGATACAATCTATTTCGGCGGCGGAACTCCGTCTCTTCTTTCTCCGGAGCAGCTTATGCTTATTATAGAACGTATCAGAAGCCGGTTCCGTGTGAATGAGAACTGCGAGATAACTCTTGAAGCAAATCCGTCGGGACTCTTTCCGGAAAGACTCCGTAAACTGCGTGAAACAGGGATAAACAGACTTTCATTAGGAGTTCAGTCGATGGTTGACAGCGAGCTTCGTTTTCTTGGAAGAAACCATAGCTCCGACAGAGCCGAAAGAGCTGTCCTTGACGCTGCCGGAGCTGGATTTGAAAATATTTCGTGCGATCTGATGCTTGCGATTCCTGAACAGACAATAGCTTCGCTCGAAATCTCAGCGAAACTTCTTGCACGTCTGCCGATCACCCATATATCCGCTTACATCCTCAAAGTTGAAGCCGGAACCCCATTCGACTGTGACGAGATACGCTCTGCCGTTCCGGATGATGAAACGTCAGCTGATTTTTATCTTCATATGGTATCTGTCCTTGAAAGTCTTGGATTCCGGCAGTATGAGGTATCAAATTTTGCTGTTTCCGGTTATGAAAGCCGTCATAACTGCCGTTACTGGAATTGCAGGGATTACATCGGCATCGGACCTTCTGCACACTCGTGCTTCGGCGGAAAACGCTTTGCCGCTGAAAGCTCTCTTGATGAGTTCATACGCTCTGAAATTCAGCCGATATATGTCACGGATGAATCTCCATGCGGCTTTGAGGAATATGCAATGCTCCGGCTGAGACTCCGTGAGGGACTTGATCTGCGGAATATCGGGGAAAAACGTACTTATATCGAAAAAAAGCTTCAGCCGCTGATCTCATCGGGATACATCAATTTCGACGGCGATGTAATTTCACTCACGCCGAAAGGATTTCTGATGTCAAATTCGGTAATAGAACACATTATTTTTTAGCTATTTCAGAAGCTCCTCCCTCATACGGGCAAGGAGCTTTTTTTCACGCCTTGATACTTGTACCTGAGTCATTCCAAGAGCCTTTGCGGTTTTCGACTGTGTAAGACTCCTGAAATAACGCAGCTCCAGAAGGGCACGGTCATCCGGATCAAGCTGAGCCATAATCTGCCGTAGAGCAATGAGGTCAACGATTGCTTCGTCCGGAGACGGCTGAGGTATTTCGATCTCGCTGCCGTCCTCATCTCCCGATGTCAGCGAAAGAACAGGCTTGCTGACGCAGAGAGCTTCTGATACATCCGATTCCGATTCTCCGGACAGCTGTGATAGCTCGGATATTGTCGGTTCTCTGCCGTTGTCACGTCGGAACTGCTCGCAGAGCCTCTGCAATGACATAGAAAGCTCCTTGAGACTGCGGCTAACATGAACTGCTCCACCGTCACGGAAAAGACGTTTTATTTCACCGAGAATAACGGGAACGGCATACGTAGAAAACTTCACGCCTCTTTCCGGATCAAAAGCTCTCACCGCCTTGAGAAGTCCGATACAGCCAGCAGAGTAAAGATCCTCATATTCGATTCCACGGCTCCGGAATTTATTTGCACAGAGATGCACAAGACCGAGATTTTCCTCTGCAAGCGGATGTGTTGATTCAGTTTTCATGAGAAGAAAGCCTTTTTCGCATGACGACTGTCGTGCCCTTTCCAACGATGCTTTTTACTCTGAGGACATCCATAAAGGATTCCATTACTGAAAATCCGAGACCAGAGCGTTCCTCTTCCGGAGCAGTAGTGAAAAGAGGTTCCATTGCCTGTTTTACGTCAGATATGCCGCATCCCTTATCTTTGATTCTTATGTATATTTCTCGTTTCCCGAGAAGCTTAACAGTTAGCTCTACCTTGCCCTTGGAGTTCCGGTAGCCGTGAACGACAGCGTTTGTTACGGCTTCGGAAACGGCTGTTCTTATGTCGGAAAGCTCCTCAACAGTGGGATCTGCCTGTATCAGGAACGATGAAACAACTGCACGGGCGGCAGCTTCGTTGACTGACAGTGCCGGCATGGTGAATTTGATTTCGTTAATGATTTCCATTCTTTCTCCTCCTCAAGTAATTTTTACGATACGCTCAATGCCGGAAAGTCTGAGCACACGGCGGATATACGGCTGGGTATTTGTTACTTCAAGACTGCCGCCGCACTCCTTGATAAGCTTTGACCTGCCCATAATCAAACCAATGCCTGAGCTGTCCATGAAGGTTATATTCCTGAAATCCATGACAAGCAGTTCGGGCTGGACGGAAATAATAAATTTATCAAGCTGTGAACGCAGCTCCTTTGCGTTATGGTGGTCTATTTCACCGCTTAGCAGTGCAGTTGCGGCTCCTGAACCGGATTTTATTTCCATTTTCATAGTGATGCCTCCTTTTCATGCCATATTATACCATTGTATGACTGCGAAATTTGTCGTACTGCGGAGTGGAAAGTATGTTTAAAATTTAATTTTCGTAGGCAGATATATTTTATTGTTTTATTACTTTTGTAGGGGCGGATGCCTGCATCCGTCCGTTATGAATGTGATTTTTCTGCGGTGCGATGTGGGCATCGCACCCTACACCGTAGGGAGTCACCCGACATTGCCTATATTTATTTTACACATACGAGTGGAAAAAGATTGTTGAAAATAATGCTCAAGTATGGTATAATTAAAAAAAGGAAGGTGATTGAAATGCCAAAGCAGTTCTGGAAGGGGAGTGCACTGCTGTCGCCTGTTCCGGCGGCTCTTGTAAGCTGCGGAACGGTAGATTCTCCGAATGTTCTTACAATAGGCTGGACGGGTATAGTATGCACGCATCCTCCGATGACGTACGTTTCAGTCCGGCCGCAGAGATATTCCTATGAGCTTATAAAAAATTCCGGAGAATTTGTGATAAATCTTACAACTGCGTCCATGTGTCGGGAGACCGATCTCTGTGGAGTAAAAAGCGGCAAGGATACGGATAAATTTGAACTCTGCGGATTTCACGCCGGAGCGTCCCGTGAGGTATCGGCACCGCTTATCGAGGAATGTCCTGTAAATCTTGAGTGCAGAGTGACAGAAGCAAAGGTGCTGGGAACGCACACAATGTTTCTTGCGGAGATTGTAGGAATCAACGTGGATGAGGAATATATCGATGAAAACGGACGTCTTGACATGGAAAAATGCGGACTAATGGCTTATGCACATGGAGAATACTTCTCGCTCGGAAGAAAGCTCGGAAGCTTCGGCTGGTCGGTACGCAAAAAAAAGAAGAAACGAAAAAAATAACATTTTTCCTGAGAAATACATATATTGTACAGAAGCAAGAAATCAAGAAGCAGGATGACAGGGGGCTTCCGTTCTTGCTTCAGTGACTCCTGTCTCCTGAAAAAGGGGGGCTGATTTTGACAGTCATCATTATGGAAATGCCCTCTTATACCTTTGCAGTAAAAGGCGAAAAGCTGCTTAAAGCAAGAGGGATATCCTGCGAACTGAAAAGGAATATCAATGCTTCTCCCGGTAGCTGCGGCTATTCGCTTCATGTAAGAGGCGATTTCAGCAGGGCTGCCGAAATTCTTAAAAAGAATGGCGTTCCCTTTATTGTGAAGGAAAGAGGGGGCAGCTGAAATGATTATAAATTTTGATAACGCTGCAACAACCTATCCAAAGCCGCTGATCGTGAAAAAAGCCGTTGCGGAGGCAGTTGAAAAATTCGGCGGAAACTCCGGCAGAGGAGGTCATGCTCTTGCGATGCGTACCTCTCGTGCATTGTATTCGGCAAGAAGTACAGTGGCTGATTTCTTTGGAGCACAGCCTGAGAACGTCGTTTTCACCCTGAACTGCACTCATGCCCTGAATCTTGCGATACAGGGAATAATGAGGGATGGTGGTCATCTTATCATAAGCAGTATGGAGCATAATTCCGCTGCACGTCCGGCGGCAAGGCTTGCTCTTGACGGAAAGATAAAGCTTTCTATTGCGGAGATATGTCCGGACGACAGTGCTACTGTTGAAAATTTCCGCAGACTTATCAGATCTGATACAAAGGCTGTTGTATGTACCCTTGCAAGCAATGTTACCGGACAGCTTATGCCGTGGAGGGAACTCGGAAAGCTCTGCCGTGAACATGATATCTGCTTCATTGCAGACGGAGCTCAGGCTTGCGGGGTAGTGGATATAAACATCGCTGACGGAATAAATATCCTCTGTACTGCTGGTCACAAGGGACTTTATGGCATAACAGGAACCGGACTTCTCATAACAGACGGAAAATACAGGATATCTCCCATAATTCAGGGAGGTACGGGAAGCTCGTCGCTCAGTCTGAGGCAGCCGGAGATTCTTCCGGACGCTCTTGAAAGCGGTACGCCGTGCGTGATTGGTGCGATGTCTGTAAAAGCCGGAATTGAATTCATACAGAGAAAGGGTATAGACCGGATATCCTCACACGAAGATCGTATATGCCGCCGCTTTGTAAGAGAACTGGAGAAAAACAGGAATATCACGATATATCGCAGTCCGCAGAGCAGCTATGTGCCTATTGTATCGTTCAATGTGGAAGGGCTCTCCTCGGAAAAGCTTGCCGGAGAGCTTGCAGACCATGGATACTGCCTGCGTGCTGGATTTCACTGTGCGTCGCTTGCACATACTCAACTCGGAACGGAATCGGGAACGGTCAGATTTGCACCGTCAGCATTCAGCACGGAGGAGGACGCTGTATCACTTGCTGAATTGATTAACAATATTGCCGACCGAAAAAAATTATAGAAAATTATAAAAAGGTATTGAAAATATCTGAAATTGTGATACAATATATAATAGGATGTTATGTATGGCACTGCATGGACGATCCCGTGCAGTGCTGTCTGTGCATGAACGAAGGATATTACTCGTACATATAAATGCTGTATGTATTCAGCATTTGAAAAAGGAGCAGGTGAGATAAAGAAAAATACCGCTCCGCCTATGAAAAAGCGAAAGGATGTGAAAATATGTCCTTCCATGAATTGAAATCAGCTTTTCTCAGTGTTGTAAGTACCATTGAGCTGATTGATATTATAGATATTGCCATTCTTGCATATCTTATATATCTTCTTCTTAAATTTATCCGTGAAACCCGTGCTGGTCAGCTTGTAAAGGGTATTCTCTTTCTCGTTGCCGGATATTTCCTCAGCCTTTTCTTCGGACTGAAGGCTATATCCTATCTTCTGACTCAGGCTCTTGATATCGGACTTATCGCAATGATCGTCCTTTTCCAGCCGGAGCTTCGCCGTATGCTCGAAAAAGCCGGACATACACGCTTCGGTGTACGCTTTCTCAGTCTCGGACAGAGCGTCGATGAACTGAGAAAAACATGGGAGCCTGCAATCGAAGCCATATGCGATTCCTGCGTGGAGCTTTCCGCAACGTGTACCGGTGCACTCATTGTAGTTGAACGCCGTGTTCGTCTCGGCGAACAGATAGAAACGGGAACAATTCTCAATGCAGAACCCAGCAAGGAAATCTTCGGGAATATCTTCTACCCGAAAACACCTCTCCATGACGGTGCCGTTATAATGAGAGACGGTGAGATTCTTGCGGCGGCGTGCTTCCTGCCAAAGCCGCAGAAGGACGCTCAGATTGACAAGAGACTCGGTTCACGTCACAGAGCCGCTATCGGAATGAGTGAAAATTCTGATGCTATTGTAATAGTTGTTTCAGAAGAAACAGGACAGATTTCCACTGCTATGAACGGCGTTCTCGTCAGGGATTATACCCGCGATAAGCTGAAGAAGTTCCTTGCGGATAATATCTTCGAGGATAAAACGGAAATTACAATTCCCGGCAGGAAATTCTTTTCCTCACGCAATGAAAGGAGGAAAAAGAAATGAAGTTATTGAAGAAAATTAAAAACAACATTCTTGCGAGAGCGAAAAATAATATTTCACTGGCGGTTTATTCTGTTTTTATTGCCTGTATACTGTGGTTTATTATCTCAATGGCATTGTATCCATCCGTTACAAAGCAGATAAGAAGCGTGGAGATCAGCCTTGATATTTCGGGAACATCTGCGTCTGAAAACGGACTAAGCGTTATTTCGTGCAATATCACCGACGTCAATATCGTCGTAAAGGGAAGCCGTACACAGGCTTCAAAGCTCAATGCCGAGAGCTTCGTTGCCTATATTGATACAAGCGGAATTACTACGCCGGGAAGAAGGACACTTCCGCTGAAGGTACGCAGTAAGGATAATATCCCGTTTGAGGTTGAATCAATAACCCCATCAACTGTTGTTGTGAATCTTGATAAATATGAAACGGCAGAGCTTCCGGTAGAGCCTGATTGTCCCAATATTTCGGCAATAAATGGCAAGGTTATCTATGATAAGGAATACAAGTGCAGTCCGTCAATCGTAAAGATTACTGGACCGTCAGTGCAGGTGGCAAAGATTGCAAAGTGCAAGGCTTATTCTGATAAGGAAATGGTGCTTGAATCATCGGTTGACATTACAACTGATAAACTTCAGCTCCTTGCAGAAGACGGAACTATCATCGATCAGTCAATGATGGAATTCAGCAATACAAGCTTTTCCATAAATGTTCCTGTTCTCACGCAGAAAACGGTGAAGCTTTCAGTGCAGGTAGTCGGTGGCTCAACCGAATTTGACAAGAGCAGTCTGGAATTTGATCTTTCAGCTGATTCTCTGACAGTTGCGTCAAGGAACAGTCAGCTTGAAATTCCTGATCCGCTTGATATCGGAAAGATCAATATCAGCGATGTCGGACTGGGATATACGAAATCCTTTGACATAAACGCTCTGCTTGAAGAAAGCAATGTCATAAATATGTCAGGACTTGAAACCGTTGTCCTCACGCTGGATGATACCGACCTTGAGACAAAGGAGTTCACTCTCGACAAGAGCAGTATCAATATAAGCAATAAGCCGGGCGGAAACGAATATGACTATAATCTGATCAGCCAGAATGTAAGGATATGCGTTATGGGACCAAAGGATGTAATTGCCGGACTTACTCCTGCAGATTTTGTTGCAGAGGCAAATCTGTTGAATGGAGATTTTGCTGTCGGACAGTTCTATTTTGATGTTACTGTTCATTGTCTTGCGTCCGATAAGGTGTGGGCAATAGCGAATCCTTCCAGACCGACAGTGCTGATTCAGAAGACTAAGCATATCGAGCCGGAGGATACGACAAAATCTGTTGAAGAAAGTACTGTTCCAGTTAAAAACCAGAGAGCGTAAAAGTTATAAGTGAGATGTGGATATTACTGAATAAATCCTGAGAATCGCTGTATTCTCAGGATTTTTTGCAATTTATCCAAAAAAATCGGAATGCTAAAGATTAATTTCTGTATCTGTAAGCAAAAAAATTGTCAGAAAATATTTATTTTTCTTTTGAAATGTGATATAATTGAACTTAATACTTTATTATTTCAGGAGGGAACAAATTGAGAGTTTTAAAGTTTTTAGCAATTGCAGTTTGCTTTGCGATGTATGTATCGTTTATTCCGGCAGCCGATATCGCAGCGGCGGCAGAGAGAGTTTCTTTTTTAAACGAATCTGTATCTGATAATACAGAAGTAAGCGATGAATCGGAAACAATTACGACAACCAAAAAAACTACAACGAAAAAGTCAACTACAACAACCAAAAAGACTACGACGAAGAAGTCAACTACAACAACAAAAAAGACTACGACGAAGAAGTCAACTACAACAACCAAAAAGACTACGACGAAAAAGTCAACTACCACAAAGAAAACAACAACTTCGACCACAAATCCGAAAACTACTGTCACTACGACTGTAAAGACAACAGCGACAGAAGCTCCGTACATGATCGGAGATATCGATAATGACAAGAAAATCACAGGCTCGGATGCGACAAGAATTCTTCGTGAGTACACTCTTATTTCGAGTGGTCTGGAAGGAGAGCTTACACAGATTCAGAAGGATGCCTGCGATGTTGACGGTGATGGGAAAATAACAGGATCCGACGCAACACTGACGCTTGCTTATTATACATATCAGGGTTCCGGCGGAGTGCTTGATTTCGAGGATTATATGAAATACGGTCCCATTGATATTCAGACTACAACTACCGCACCGCCTACCACACAATTAACTACTACAACAACTACTACTGCATTAGATACAGGAACTACAACCGGAGAAACATCAACAGAAACTGAGACAGGAACTACAACTACAACAACCGCACCGCCTACCACACAATCAACTACTACAACAACTACTACTGCATTAGATACAGGAACTACAACCGGAGAAACATCAACAGAAACTGAGACAGGAACTACAACTACAACAACTGCACCGTCTACCACACAATCAACTACTACAACAACTACTACTGCATTAGATACAGGAACTACAACCGGAGAAACATCAACAGAAACTGGGACAGGAACTACAACTACAACAACTGCACCGCCGTACAGTGATCCTGATACTGTGCAGGAGATAAAGCTCAGTCACTATGAGGTTACAATTTTTGTCGGCGGAGGAGATATGGCGCTTGTGACGATGTATCCCGAAACAGCTCCGGATAAGTCGGAAAAATGGTGGAGCAGTGATACGTCAATTGCAACGGTCAATTATGAGGGATGGATAATAGGAATTGCTCCCGGAGAATGTACAGTTACGGTTCAGAGCGTAAATAATCCCGATGTTACGGCAGAAATCAAGGTTAAAGTGTTAAGTTCAACAACTACCACAGCTACTACTACAATTTCTGATACAACCACGACAACAACATCTGATACAACTACAACTGCAACCACGACTTCGGATTCAACTACAACAACTACAACTTCCATTACAACTACAAGTACAACATCCGCAACGACAACAACAACCAATCCCGATACAGTTCAGGAGATAAAGCTCAGTCACTATGAGGTTACAATTTTTGTCGGCGGAGGAGATATGGCGCTTGTGACGATGTATCCCGAAACAGCTCCGGATAAATCTGAAAAATGGTGGAGCAGTGACACATCTGTTGCAACGGTCAATTATGAAGGCTGGATAACAGGAATATCTGCCGGCGAGTGTACAGTTACGGTACAGAGCGTGAATAATCCCGACGTTACAGCGGAAATCAAGGTTACAGTCATTGAAAACAAGGTGACTGAAATAAAGCTTGATAAATATGAGGTAAGAATTGCAGTAGGCAAAGGTGATATGCCGCTTGTAACGATGTATCCCGAAACAGCTCCGGATAAGTCTGAAAGATGGTGGAGCAGCGATAATTCGATTGCAACGGTCAACGAAGAAGGCTGGATTGTCGGAGTTGCTGTCGGTGAATGTACAGTAACTGTCCGCAGCGTGAATAATCCCGATGTTACAGCAGAAATCAAGGTTATAGTAACAGATGAGGGACTTGTAAAAGAAATTGTTCTTGACAGATACGAGGTTGAACTTACAGTAGGCAAGGGTGATATGACGCTTGTAACAATGCTTCCAGCGGATGCTGAGGATAAATCTGAAATATGGTGGAGCAGTGACGCTTCGGTTGCAACGGTCAATTATGAGGGATGGATTGTCGGTACAGGTGTCGGAGAATGTATCGTGACCGTCCAGAGTGCCGCAAACCCGACGATAAAGGCTGAGATAAAGGTTATTGTAAAGTAAAATCCATAATAAGCGTATAAAATCCCGTTTGATTTCCAACAAGAAGTCAGGCGGGATTTTTTTTGTTTTGATAAATTTCTTTGAACACTATTGACAAAAACAATACTTCGTGATATGATGTATATTGTGATAGGAGGTATGGTATGGATATTCAATTAAAACGTGGTCTGTTAGATGTCTGTGTGTTGGCTGCAATCAAGAATGAGGAAACTTATGGATATAAGATAATTAAGGATCTCAAGCCGTATCTTGTGCTTTCTGAATCGACTCTGTATACTATTCTGAAACGTCTGGAAACAGCAGATATGCTTACTGTCCGTACTGCTGAACATGGCGGCAGACTCAGAAAATATTATTGTATTACCGCTGAGGGTATAAAGCGTATTGATGAGTTCAAGAAGGAATGGAATGAGATTATGGCTATATACAGATTTGTTACCAAGGAGGATAATGGAAATGAGTAAACAGGAATTTCTTGAACAGCTTCGTAAAGGATTATCAGGACTGCCACAGGATGATGTAGAGGAGCGTCTGAATTTTTACAGCGAGATTATTGACGACAGAATAGAAGAAGGATTTCCGGAAGATGAAGCTGTTTCGGCAATAGGCTCGGTTGATGAAATCACTGCACAGGTGGTAGCAGATATTCCGCTTTCAAAAATTGCCAAGCAGAGGATACGGTCAGAAAAGAAGCGTAGTGTCGGGGAAATAATATTATTAGTAATCGGTTTCCCGCTTTGATTTCCTTTGCTTGCTGCCGCATTGGCTGTATTGCTTTCGCTTTATATTTCGTTATGGGCTGTGATTATTGCTTAGTGGGCGGTGTATATTTCACTTGTAGTCGGTACCGGACAGCCGAGCCGCGGGATATCTGTTGTGACTTTTAGACAAAAAGATGTTGAAAACCTGAAGAATAAATTTACTTGACAACCCCGAAAAAAGGTGATATAATAGAGAAGCTGTCGGACAGGGAGTCAGGCGAGTGAAGTTAAAGGAAGATCTGAACGCAAGGCAAAGACGTTTTACAGAGCCGGAGACGGAGCGAAGAAAAAATCAAAGAAATT
>JAFXCR010000006.1 GCA_017516465.1 Ruminococcus sp. | reverse complement strand
TAATGTCAAGGTGGAGCTCACCCATACCAGCGATGATTGTTTGTCCAGTTTCTTCGTCTGTCCATGTCTTGAAGGAAGGATCCTCTTCAGCAAGCTTTGCGAGAGCGATACCCATCTTTTCCTGACCAGCCTTTGTCTTGGGCTCGATAGCGAGCTGGATAACAGGCTCCGGGAATTCCATGGATTCGAGAATGATAGGATGCTTTTCATCACAGAGTGTATCACCTGTTGTAGTATTCTTAAGACCTACTGCAGCAGCGATATCACCGGAATATACAGTTGTAAGATCCTTTCTGTGGTTAGCGTGCATCTGAACGATACGTCCGAATCTTTCACGGTTATCCTTAGTTGCGTTGAGGACTGTATCGCCCTGATTTACAACACCGGAATAAACACGGAAGAATGCAAGCTTACCAACAAACGGGTCAGTAGCGATCTTGAATGCGAGAGCTGCGAACGGCTCATCGTCAGAAGAAGGTCTTTCTTCTTCTGCGTCTGTATCAGGGTTTACACCCTTGATAGCGGGAACGTCGAGCGGAGAAGGCATGTAGTCGATGATAGCATCGAGGAGCTTCTGAACGCCCTTGTTCTTGTATGAAGTACCGCAGACAACAGGAACCATAGCGTTAGCGATAGTTGCCTTTCTGATACAAGTCTTGATCTCTTCGAGGGAGAGTTCGCCTTCTTCAAAGTACTTCTCCATGAGAGCTTCATCCTGTTCAGCAACACACTCTACCATAGCTTCGTGGTATTCCTGAGCCTTGTCCATCATATCCTCAGGGATATCTTCTACACGGATATCTTTTCCGAGGTCATCGTAATAAACGTAAGCCTTCATTTCAACGAGGTCGATGATTCCCTTGAACTGATCCTCAGCACCGATAGGAAGCTGAATCGGAACGGCATTACACTTAAGTCTGTCCTTCATCATGTCTACAACACGATAGAAGTCGGCACCCATGATGTCCATCTTATTTACATAAGCCATACGGGGAACCTTGTAGTTATCAGCCTGTCTCCAAACGGTTTCAGACTGGGGCTCAACACCACCCTTAGCACAAAGAACGGTTACAGAACCATCGAGTACACGGAGTGAACGCTCAACTTCAACAGTGAAGTCAACGTGTCCGGGTGTATCGATGATGTTGAGTCTGTGGCCTGCCCAGTAGCAAGTAGTAGCAGCAGAGGTGATTGTGATACCTCTTTCCTGCTCCTGCTCCATCCAGTCCATAGTAGCGGATCCTTCGTGAGTCTCACCGATCTTGTGGTTAACACCGGTGTAGTAAAGGATACGTTCTGTGGTTGTGGTCTTACCTGCGTCGATGTGGGCCATTATGCCGATATTTCTTGTATTTTCAAGTGTACAGTCTCTTGACATAATAATCCTCCTTCGATACTGTTATTACCAGCGGTAGTGTGCAAAAGCCTTGTTAGCCTCTGCCATCTTGTGTGTATCGTCACGCTTCTTGCAGGCACCGCCTGTTCCGTTGATAGCGTCGAGGATTTCACCGGCAAGTCTTTCCTTCATTGTCTTTTCGTTTCTCAGTCTGGAGTACTTTGTGATCCATCTGAGACCGAGAGTCTGACGTCTTTCAGGTCTTACCTCCATAGGTACCTGATATGTGGCACCTCCGAGACGGCGAGCCTTTACTTCGAGTTCAGGCATGATATTTTCCATAGCCTGCTCGAATACTTCAAGAGCGTCCTTGCCTGTCTTTTCAGCTACGATTGCGAATGCATCGTAAACGATTTTCTGAGCAACACCCTTCTTACCATCAAGCATAATGTTGTTGATAAGACGTGTTACGAGCTTTGAATTGTATACAGGATCCTGTAATACATCACGCTTTGCGATATTACCTCTTCTTGGCATTTCGCTTCCCTCCTTCACATAGATTCATGAATTCATAGGTACTCGTACCATGCGGATTACTGCCGGAAATGGGCATAACTTCACCCGATGGTTCCGTCAAGACCAATGCAGAGGATCTATAATATATATAAAACTCCGCATTTATCCTGCGATAGTAGTTATCCTATTTTAAATGTACGGCATGATACCGGAATGCCGCCTACCGTAGATCTGATATAATTGTATCAGACTGCGAAGTAAATCTTACTTCTGCTTAGGTCTCTTAGCACCGTACTTGGAACGAGCCTGAGCACGATTAGCAACGCCCTGAGCGTCAAGAGTACCTCTGATGATGTGGTAACGCACACCAGGGAGATCCTTAACACGTCCGCCTCTGATGAGAACAACGCTGTGTTCCTGAAGGTTGTGACCGATACCA
Organism: Ruminococcus sp.; assembly: GCA_017516465.1. Lineage (GTDB taxonomy): Bacteria > Bacillota > Clostridia > Oscillospirales > Ruminococcaceae > Ruminococcus. Next base: position 54,529 of record JAFXCR010000006.1, on the reverse strand, counting down.
GGGATGTAGGATGTTACCTCATATCCGTTTGTGAGCTTAACTCTTGCGATCTTTCTCATAGCTGAGTTAGGCTTCTTAGGTGTAGCAGTTCTTACAGCTGTACAAACGCCTCTCTTCTGGGGAGAGCTCTGGTTGATCTGAGCCTTTTTCTTAGCATTGTAGCCCTTCTGAAGTGCAGGAGCTGTGGACTTTGTCTCAAGATCCTTTCTTCCCTTACGAACGAGCTGGTTAAATGTAGGCATAATCTTCCTCCTTTTCTTAAAAGATGTCTATGCGTGCAGATACAGAATCAGCACACTAAATTATTATAACCAAAAAAATCCGGCTTGTCAAGGGTAATCCTTAAAAAAGCCGGAATTTTACGATATTTTGTTATTTTCTCCATCAAAAGGGGGATAAATCAGTGATAGTTTGGCTGATTTTTCATATTATAGATTTTTCATCCATTCTTCGAGAGAAGGCGGAGTTACGTCGGTGACAGAGGAGAGCATTGTATAGTAACGAAGTATGAGAGTTGCATCTGATCCGGTAATGATTCCGTCCTTGTCAACATCAGCAGCTTTCATCTGAGTTTCGTTAAGGGGAGAACTTTTTCCTGAGTTGATGATTGTATATGCGTTAAGAGTGATTGTAGCGTCGGAGCCATTGATGATTCCGTCAAGGGTTACATCACCGAGGAGAAAATCGGGAACGGGAGTATTTTCTGTTGCAGTAATAGTTATTGAAGCCGAAATCACACCATGATTCTTGCTTATGCAGTTTACAGTAAATGTATCTGTTCCGGCGGCAAAAATAGTGATTTTGTTACCGTCAAGACGTGCTATATTCCATTTTTCAAAGGAGAACCACATACTGTTTGTGAATTCATCAGCATCTGAGAATTCGTATTCGATTGTAAATGTGTTTCCTACATAAAGGTCGGAAGGATCAGGCTGTTTTACGATTATATAAGGCTTATCTGACGTTGTAGTAGTGGTAGTTGTTGAAGAAGTAGTTGTCGATGAAGTGGTTGTAGTCGATGAAGTGGTTGTAGTCGACGAAGTGGTTGTAGTCGATGAAGTGGTTGTAGTTGATGAAGTGGTTGTAGTTGATGAAGTGGTTGTAGTCGATGAAGTGGTAGTTGTTGTTGAAGTAGTCGTAGTTGTAGTTGTTGTTTCTTCTTCAATTACCTGAACATCGAAAGAAATGGTTTTTGATCCGGTTCCTATTTCGTAGTAAGCGTCGGTTACGGAAACATAGTCGGTTACATAGATAGTATAAGTTCCGGGAACCCATTTGTTGAATTGTGATGAATCAACAGTAAGTTCGCTCGGCATAAGGTTGAAATAATCGAAATAAGATCTGTTTCCGTATTTGTTTTTGAATGTTATGCAGTTCTCAAATACTGCACCGGAGATATCGAAATTCTCACCGACATAATAAGTAGTTTTGGTGGGCGGAGTTTTCATTCTGAACTGCATAATAAGTTCAGTCTGACAAGTTGTTGTACAAATAGTAGTTGTCGGCATTGTTGTAGTATCGGTAGTTGATGTTGTAGAAGAAGTAGTAGTTGTTGTAGTAGTAGTTGTGGTAGTTGTGGTTGTAGATGTTGTGCTGGTCGTTGTAGTAGTTGTTTTGGGCGGCGGAAGTGTAATCTTTGTTGTAGTAGTTGTGGTTGTTGTTCTTTTTGGTGGAGGAAGTGTGATTTTTGTTGTAGTAGTTGTGGTGGTTGTTGCGTTGCTGGAAACAATTACTCTTCCGTTTCCGAAAAGAGGAAAGTATGCCTGACCGTCAGGCTTGTATGCAATAGTGTTATTTCCCACCCATTTTATTGCATACTCACCGTCTGCACATCCCGCAGGAACATGAAGGAATAACGAAAACAGAGTCTCTTTATGTTCGCCTCCAGTAGCACTGCTGGAGCAATTGATATCAAATGAAATTGTATTTCCGTTAATAATTGGTGATATCGTGGCACCATATGCCGGACAGGTCTGGGACATTCCCTTGATCTGTATCGGGGAGTCGACAGAAATGCCTATGTCTTCTATTCGGCTTAATTTGATAGGATTGCGGACGATAATATCAATCTGAACATCTGAGCCGGCAGAGACAGTTTGTGTGACAACTGCCCATTTAACGCGGTCACTGACAGATATATTTTGCTCCGGATATATACTGTCTGATATATCAAAGCGGTGTGCTCCCACTGTTGTGGGAATAATGCACATTATTGCACAGAGTATTCCAGTAATGAATGCGGTTATTTTGTTAAGTCTGGTTTTCATAAGTAAAACCTCCGTTATATATTTTTCCGTAGATAGGATGCGGTTTATTTTATCTTTTTCTTATAGAGAAAAGAAGGATGACCGGATAAATTTCAAGTCTGCCGAGAAGCATATCAACGCTGAGAATGATTTTTGAGAAAGCAGACATATCAGCGAAGCTTCCGGCTGAACCGAAGCGTCCGACGCCATATCCGATGTTGTTCATTGTAGTTATTACCGCTGAAGCTGATTCTTCAATTGAAAATTTATCAAGCGATATTAGCAGAACAGAGATAAACATAAGGAGAGCAAAGATAATGCAGTAAGAAGTTGCACCTCTCACAACATCCTTTTCTATTGGTTTTCCGTCCATTTTTACAGTAGTAACTGCACGGGGATTGATGATGTATTTGAGTTCCTTGATACCTGACTTGACTACGATTAGGATACGGGAAACCTTCATACCACCGCCTGTTGAGCCGGCACAGGCACCTATGAACATAAGCATCAGCATAAGCGTCTGAGAGAAAACAGGCCATAGATTTGTATCCGTAGTGGCAAATCCTGTTGAAGTTATAGTTGAAGCCGTCATGAAGAAGGAGTATCTCAGTGCTTCAAGGAATCCTCCGTAAACTTCCATAGTGTTTACAGTTATGAGGAGAGTTGCTCCGGCGACTATACAGAGATATGTGCGTAGCTCCTCATTTTTGAAAACAGTAGAAAAACGTCGTATGAGCAGGAAATAGTAAAGGTTGAAGTTCACTCCGAAAAGAAGTATAAAAGTCGCAATTACCATTTCCACATAAACACTGTTGTAATGAGCGATACTGTCGCCGTATATTGAGAATCCTCCTGTTCCGGCTGATGAAAATGCATGGATAAGAGCGTCATAGAAGGAGAGTCCGCCGAAAAGAAGCATTATAACCTCAAGTACTGTCAGACCGATGTAGATAGCGTAGAGGATTCTTGCAGAGCTTCCTGATTTGGAAACGAGACGTCCGACCTTCGGACCGGCACATTCTGCACGCATCATGTGCATGGTTCTGGAGTCGTTGCTCGACATTATGGCGATAACGAACATAAGAATTCCCATACCGCCCAGCCAGTGAGTGAATGATCTCCAGAACAGAGAAGATTTAGAAAGAGCTTCAACATTGCTCAGTATAGAGGAGCCGGTTGTCGTGAAGCCTGAAACAGTCTCGAACAGAGCATCAATATAATTTGGGATATCACCTGAGATGACAAACGGCAGAGCACCTATTGCAGATGCGGCAATCCATGAAGCGGCAACGCTGACGAAGCCCTCCATAGAATAGACGGAGTTGTCCTTTGGTTTTTTTATTGTTACGGCAAAGCCTGGTATAAGCAGCATCAGTATAGGGATTCCGAAGGAAAGAACAGCGTGCTGTTCACCGTAAAGCAATCCCACAAAGAGAGGCAGAAACATGGAAAGACCAACAACCTTTGAAATCTGTCCCATGATGTATACTATCATTCGATAATTCATAATATTTCAGGGCTCCTTTAATCAAAAATATTGCTCAGGTCGTGGAAGCCCTTGCTTGTGGAGATTACAACAACACTGTCATTGACTTTCAGGCAGTCGTCGCCTCTGGGGATGATATGCTCATTTCCTCTTATAATGCTTGCGATAAGGATACCGCTGCGGAGTTTCAGATTTTTCAGAGGAACATCAACATAATCCTTTTTGTCTCTGACAACGAATTCAATAGCTTCAAGGCGGTCGTTGACAAGACGGTAAAGCGTTGTAACGCTGTTTCCGAGGGAGTTCTGCTTTCCTCTGACATACTGGAGGATCTGATCTACCGTGATGGATTTCGGAGAAACAACACTGTCGAGATTAAGCGTGTCAGAAAGCTCGATAAGGGACATTCTGTTCACTTTTGTGACAACCTTCTGAACGCCGTTTTTCTTGGCAAGAAGGGAGAGCAGGATGTTTTCCTCGTCTATGCCGGTAAGAGTTACAACAGCGTCGGCGTCGTAGACACGTTCCTCACGAAGAATATCGTGATCTGTACCGTCAGCACATGATATATTTACCTTGTCGAGAGTTTCGCTGAGTTCAAGGCAGCGTTTTTCGTTGACCTCAATGATCTTGACTTTCACGCCCATTTCAGCTATCTGCTTTGCAAGGTGATAGGCAACGTGACCGCCGCCGATAAGTACGGCAGATTTTACACGTTTTTCCCTATATGCGGCACTGATGCTTCTGAAGAATTTCACCATTGCACTATGTGAAGCTGTTATGTGGATCTTATCATCTGCCCTGAGAACAAAATCGCCGTTCGGAATAATCAGATCATCGCCGCGCTGTACAGCACAGATGAGTACATCAAGCTTCAGACGTTTTGAAAGCTGATTAAGTGCAATTCTGTCAAGGATACTTCCGGAAGTTATTCTGATCTCAGCGAGATCGACCTGACCTTTTGCAAAGGATTCAATGGTGATAGCTTCGGGATAGCGCAGAACCTTGGCAATTTCGTTAGCTGCATTGTAATCGGGATTTACCATCATGCTTATGCCGAGTTCTTCACGCATGAAAATGATCTGCTTGCCGAATTCAGGACTGCGTACTCTTGAAATGCAGTGACGTGCCCCCATTTTTCTTGCGATGAGACAGGATAGGATGTTTACTTCGTCGGAATCTGTAACGGCAATGAAAATGTTTGTCTTTTCAACGTTAGCTTCTTCGAGAATATCAGTGTGAAGTGCATTTCCGGCGATACCCATTACATCGTAGTCGTTGGTTACTGTATTGATTCTTTCTTCGCTAAGGTCTACCATTGTGATGTTGTGTTCGCTGCAAAGATCTTCAGCAAGAGCACTTCCGACTTTTCCGCAGCCTACTATGATAATATCCATATATCCTCCGTTTAAAACAAATATATAATTTACAATACAGAAACATCTTCTGTATTGTGGAATATTTATAATTTCTCATGTTAATTATACTCTGATCGATAGCATTTGTCAATAGATATGCGAAAATAAAGGCAGTTTCCGGAATAAAAAAACCGGAGAAAAATGATATTTTCTCCGGTTTTTCCAGTATGTTATTCTTTTTCCCAATCAACGGCAAGTTCGTTCATTTTCTCGATAAGTTCGTCCGTATCATCGCAGGTGGTATAGAATCTTTCATCCTCCTCGTAACCGGTGTAAGTATATTCCACATACTTGTCATTAATAATCACGACATCAGTAATAGTTCCGTGTTCAAGACAGCTAATAAAGGATTCATAGGTTGTGCTTGGATATTCCGGATTGTAGCGTTTTTTTTCGAGATAGAAGTAAGCAATAATTGTGGCAGCCATATATATAACAACTAAGCTGTGTAAAATAAGACCTATGATATGCCTGATAAGAGTTTTCTTTTCCGTTTTTTTCTGTTTTTCCTCAGGAACAATATTTCTGATGAAATCCAGTTTTTCTTCATCACACTGACTTTTATCAATAGTAACAGAACGGCTGAGCGGAAAAATAACTGAAAGACGTTTTTTGTCCTCAGCGAAATATTCCGCAGTATCATACTTATAGACTGCTTCTATTGTCGGAGTCTTGACTTTTACGCTGTCACTGTAAAATGTGTATGTAATGCAGTCTTCTTTTGCAGCGTGAATTTTCTTATAGTTTTTTCTTACTGTAATGAAAGAAAGAATCGTTATCATGATAATAATAATAGCAAAAGGAATTCCTATTCTAAAGTATTCTTTATCAAGACATATCAGTATGAGCCATTCAATTGCTATTATGAATAAAATTATACGCATGGGCAGAACGAATTTTTTTGAAGTCTTTCCGTACAGCGTTTTTAAATAGCAGTATTTCGGAAGACACATATCAATTTCGTGTATTACTTCCTTTTCGGTATCGTTATTCATGGCGGTTCCCTCCATTATGATTGCGTTTATTATAACATAGATTGTAATTTATATCAATAGAGAAATAAAAAATCCCCGTCGGTCGGAACCGACAGGGATTACATATATCATGATTACTTGATGATTCTTACTCTGATAACGCCGTCAACAGCATTGATCTTGCCTTCAACAGAAGCAGGGATATCTCCTACAACATCAAGCATAGTGTAAGCAAATTCCTTCTTGCTTGCATTTACCATGTTTTCGATGTTGATGCCCTCGTTGCCGACAGCTGTTGTAATTGAAGCGATAGTTGTAGGAACATTCTTGTGAATAACGCAGATCTTTGTGCCGACTGCATTCATTGATGCGTTGGGAAGATTTACGCTGTTCTTGATGTTTCCGTTTTCGATGTAGTCGATGATTTCCTCAGCAGCCATGACAGCACAGTTATCCTCGCTCTCAGGAGTTGAAGCTCCGAGGTGGGGGAGAACGATGATATCCTCAACGCCGAGAACGATGTCATCAGCGAAGTCAGTTACATACTTTGCAACCTTACCTGCTGCGATAGCGTCAACAACAGCCTGACTGTTGATAAGCTCGCCTCTTGCGAGGTTGATAAGACGAACACCGTCTTTCATCATTGCGATCTGCTCAGCGTCAATGGTATTCTTTGTCTGAGGAGTGTAAGGCATATGAATTGAGATATAGTCGCTGTTCTTGTAGATATCGTTGATATCAGTAACAACTGTTACCTTAGGATTGAGGTGGAGAGCAGCACCTACGGAGAGATAAGGATCGTAGCCGATAACTTTCATTCCGAGAGCAACAGCAGCGTTTGCGATCTGACCGCCGATAGCACCGAGACCGATAATACCGAGAGTCTTGCCCTTGATTTCAGGACCTGCAAACTTAGCCTTGCCGCCTTCAACTGTCTTAGGAGCGTCAGGAGTTCCCTTGAGAGAAGCAGCCCATGCAGCAGCCTCAGTGATCTTTCTTGAAGCAAGGAGAATAGCACAGATTGCAAGCTCCTTAACAGCGTTTGCGTTAGCACCGGGAGTATTGAATACACAGATACCCTCCTGAGCACAACGCTCAACGGGAATGTTGTTTACGCCAGCACCTGCACGAGCGATACAAAGAAGATTGTCGCCAAATGTCATGTCGTGCATCTTTGCACTTCGTACCATAATAGCATCGGGATTCTCAGGAGCGTCGGAAATAGCGTACTTGCTCTTGTCGAAAATATCTGTTCCGATTTCGGAAATCTTGTTAAGTGTCTGAATATTATACATTTTCAATTACCTCACAATTAAAAATTAAGCGTTTGCTTCCTCAAACTTCTTCATGAAATCAACGAGCTTTTCAACGCCTTCGATAGGCATAGCGTTGTAGATAGAAGCTCTCATACCACCAACAGATCTGTGACCCTTGAGGTTTTCAAAGCCAGCTTCCTTTGCTTCCTTAACGAACTTAGCATCGAGTTCATCGTTGCCTGTAATGAAAGGAACATTCATGAGAGATCTGTCCTTCTTTTCAACAGTAGCCTTGAACATTTTGCTGTTGTCGAGGAAATCATAAAGGATAGCAGCCTTCTTTTCGTTGTAAGCCTTCATAGCCTCAAGACCGCCCATTTTCTTGAGCCACTTGAATACCTTGCCGCAGATGTAGATACCATAGCAGGGAGGTGTATTGTAAAGAGAATCGTTGTCAGCCTGAGTCTTCCACTTAAGCATTGTGGGAGTTCCAGCGAGAACATCGTCAGTGATGAGGTCTTCACGGATGATAGCGATAACAACACCGGCAGGTCCTACATTCTTCTGAACACCGCCGTAGATTACAGCGTACTTTGAAACGTCAACAGGCTCAGAAAGGAAGCATGAGGAAACGTCAGAAACGAGATCCTTGCCCTTTGTGTTGGGGAGTTCCCAGAACTTTGTACCGTAGATAGTGTTGTTCTCGCAGATGTAAACGTAATCTGCATCCTCAGGGATAGCGAGGTCAGAACAATCAGGGATATATGAGAAGGTCTTATCGGCAGATGAAGCAACTGCAACAGCTTCACCGTACATCTGAGCTTCCTGATAAGCCTTCTTAGCCCACTGACCAGTGATGATGTAAGCAGCCTTCTTGTTCTTCATGAGATTCATAGGAACTGCTGCGAACTGCTGTGAAGCACCGCCCTGAAGGAAAAGAACCTTGTAGTTGTCAGGGATATTCATAAGGTCACGGAGATCCTGCTCTGCTTCCTTGATGATGTTATCATATACTTTTGAACGGTGGGACATTTCCATTACGGACATACCGCATCCCTTGTAATCCATCATTTCGTCTGCTGCTTCCTGAAGGACTTCTTCGGGGAGAACGGCAGGACCTGCACTGAAGTTGTAAACTCTGCTCATTATAAAAACCTCCACTTTATATAATATAAAATTTATAGTATGTTCTATATACGATTAATTATACTCCTTTAGGTAAAATAAGTCAATAAGAGGTATTGATATTCGTTAATATTAAACAAAATATTGATATTATTTTATCATTCTTTTGGAAACACGGAAATATCACATAGTATAAAGGACGGAAAGACGTCATTTCTGCGATGTTTCTGTACAATCTGACTGTGCATATTCCTCACATAGTTTGTATGGTATTGCCTGAAGATTTTATTACTGAATATAATGTATATAAATATGATGTTTGCGGCAGAATTAAATAAAAAAATTAAAAATATCAGAAACCACTTGACAACAGCTGTAAAGAGTGATAAAATGAATACAACACTTTAAAGTAGTACAGTTTAAAGCGATACAGTAAACGCTGTAATAAATCATACACCAAAAGGAGAATTATCATGAAAGAGGTTTCAAAATTACTCGATTTCAGACCTGATATCAAGGTCATAGACGCAACCCTTCGTGACGGAGGTCTTGTAAACGATTTCAGATTTACAGACTCCTTCGTAAAGGATCTTTATAATGCAAATCTTCGCTCCGGCGTTGACTATATGGAATTCGGATACAGAGCAGACAAGGAAATGTTCAATGTAGATGATTTTGGTCCGTGTAAATTCTGCGATGATGAATACCTCTACTCAATCGTAGGTGAGAACAATACTGACCTTAAAATCGCTATCATGGCTGACGTTGGAAGATGCCGTTACAAGGCTGACATCCACGACAGAAGTGAAAGTCCTGTTGATCTTATTCGTGTTGCAACATATCTCCACCAGATTCCCACAGCCGTTGATATGATCGAGGATGCAAAGAAGAAGGGCTACGAGGTAAGCTGCAATATCATGGCGATCTCAACTGCCCGTGAGTCGGATATCAAGGCGGCTCTTGATATCCTCGGAAAGTCCCCTGTTGACGTTTTCTATATCGTTGACAGCTTTGGCTCTCTCTATCCTGAGCAGATCGCAAGAATGGCTGATCTTTACGGCGAATTTGCGGTAAAATACAATAAGAAGCTTGGTATTCACGCTCATGATAACCAGCATCTTGCATTTGCGAATACAATTGAAGCTGTCGGCGACGGTGTAGACTGGCTTGACGCAACATATTCCGCAATGGGACGCGGTGCCGGAAACTGTGCTATGGAGCTTCTTCTCGGTTTCCTCAAGAATCCGAAGTACAATGTATACCCCGTACTCCAGTTCATTGAAAAGCACATCAATGGTCTTAAAGAAAGCGGTGCAGTATGGGGCTATGATCTTCAGTACTTCATGACGGGACTTCTCAATCAGCATCCCAGAATGGCAATCCAGTTCACAAAGGAAGGCAGAGGAGATTACGCTGAATTCTACAAGGAAGTTATTTCACAGGAATAAGGATATCAAAGGACGGTTCTGCACCGTCCTTTCTGCTTTTTGAATTATGATAAAAACATGAAATATGCAAAAAAGACTTGATTTTCTGTGCGGATTGGTGTTATAATAAAATAATAACTAAAGGACGTCTCTAAAAAACTTTTTGAGAAAAAGCAGCTATGCACGGCAACTACTGCGTCAACCTCCCTTGGAGTGCGGCAGCACGCCTTCGGAAGTTTTCCTTGTAGCTGCCATACCTATCTGCTTTTCCTTTAATCAAACGGTTTTTTAGAGATGCCCTAAATCAATTGCAGTTAAGGAGAATGATTATGAACTTTATCGGCGAAAGATGTCCGGTATGCAATAACAGATTTACCGCGGATGATGATGTTGTAGTCTGTCCGGAATGCGGGGCTCCTCATCACAGGGAATGCTATAAAATCGAAAATAAATGTGCTTATAATGAATATCATAGTACAGGATACAAATGGGAACGTTCTGCCGCAGCAGAAGAAAAAATCAGTCAGGTTGAAGTTACATCAAGCTGTCCGGAATGTGGTACTCTGAACAGAGAAACCGATGAAATATGCACCAGATGCGGCAGCAGACTTCATACTGATGCTCACGGCGAATTTCATTCGCAGCAGGAGCAGAGAAGTAGTCAGGGAGCATATCAGGATGTGTTCAGAGGTGCGGAAACAGCAAATGGTCAGGAAACAATGTTTTCCTTCCTCGGCTTTGATCCCAATGAAGATATGGGCGGAGCTACTCTTACTGAGGTTTCAGGCTTCGTAAAAACAAACATCCTTTATTACCTTCCGATTTTCAAGAGAATGAAGGATCTCGGCACAAAGATTTCCTTTAATCTTACTTGTCTTATTTTCCCGAACCTTTATTTTGCCAACAGAAAAATGTGGCTCTGGGCGATAATAGCAACAATACTTGAGGTTATCTGCTCACTTCCGTCTCTGATAGTTGTTATGGCGGATATGTCGTCAAATGGTGCGTTTGCAATACCGGGGGCAGATGTTCTTGCGGAATTTGTAAGCAATCACGAAAACGATCTTTTCTTTTTCAATGAAGTATTCAGTATGGCATTCTGGGTGGTCAAGATAGTCTGCTGTCTTTTCGGAAACTGGCTGTATTACCGATTCACGCTGAGTTCGCTGAAAAAGCTGAGGGAACAATCACCTGACAGGGTAGTTGCTCCGGGAGTTATCCTTGCCAAAGGCGGCACAAAGCCGGCAAATATGATACTTGTTCTTGCTGTTACAGGAATTATAAGCAGTGCGGCAATAGCTTTGTTTGCAGCATATCCTTCTCTTCTGGAAATTTTCATTATATAATGCCTGAAGGCTTCTGTATTCTTTGTCGGGTACAGAAGCCTTTTATCATTTGTATAAAAATATATGGATTATACGCAGGATAATATTGCTTTTGTGCATTGTTTTGTAAAAAGCTATGTACGATCATCTTTTGTTGTATCAGAGGGTTAAAAATGCTGCGTCGCTATTGACATTTTCTGTGATAAATGATACAATAAAAATATAAAAATCGCATAACAGCGGTAAAGAGAGAGGGAAATTATCATGAAGAAATTACTGAGAACAGCGGCGGCTATTTCGGCTGCTGCAATGGCACTGAGTTTTTCAGTTCCCGTTGTAACGGAAAATCCGGATACACAGCTGAAAGCAAATGCAGCCGTTGACGACTGCAACGACGACTGGCTTCACGCAGAAGGAAGCCGTCTTTACGACATGAATGGAAACGAAGTATGGCTCACGGGTGCTAACTGGTTCGGTTTTAACTGCTCCGAAAACTGTCCGCACTATTTGTGGAGTGCTGATGCAGACGACTGTCTCGACGAGATAGCAGACCGTGGTATCAATGTCATCCGTTTTCCTATTTCTACTGAGCTGATACTGTCATGGATGAACGGTACTCCGAACAAGGTAAGCAGCTTTTCCGCAAATGCAGATCCCGCATACAAGATAAACGCAGACTTCTGTGAGGCTGACGGAAAAACTCCCGTTGACAGTATGCAGGTATTCGACATCATGATGAGAAAGTGCAAGGAGCGTGGTATTAAGGCATTTATTGATATTCACAGTCCGCACACTGATAACTCGGGTCATAACTATAACCTCTGGTACGGCAAGGAAACTGCTGACGGAACTATGGTTACTACCGAACTGTGGATAGAGTCGCTTGTATGGATCGCTGAGAAGTACAAGAATGACGATACTCTTATCGGTTACGACCTTAAAAACGAGCCTCACGGTAAAGGTCAGGAGGGCGTTCTGGCTGCAAAATGGGACGGCTCAACCGATGAGAACAACTGGGCTTATGCCGCTACAAAATGTGCAGAAGCTATCCTCGATGTAAATCCTAATGCACTTATCTTTATAGAGGGCGTTGAGCAGTCTATGAGTGGTGCTATGGAGGGCGACTATTGGGGTATGCCCGACAGACGTGACAATTCACCTTACATCGGTGCCTGGTGGGGCGGAAACTTCCGTGGTGCAAGAGAATATCCCATTGTTCCCAAGCAGGGTACAAGCCAGATCGTATATTCACCTCACGACTACGGTCCGTCAGTTTACGCACAGACATGGTTCGACAAGGACTTCACAGAGCAGACTCTCCTTGACGACTACTGGTATGAAACATGGGCTTGGATTAACGCAGAGGATGTTGCTCCTCAGCTTATCGGCGAATGGGGCGGACATATGGAGGGAGACAACCTCAAATGGATGCTTCTTCTCCGTGACTATATGATTAAAAATCATATTAACCATACATTCTGGTGTCTGAATACAAACTCAGGCGATACAGGAGGACTCTGGGACAGTCTCGGATTTACACAGAGCTCAGGCACAACTATTGACTGGAATGAAGAAAAGTACGAGATGTTCGAGAAATCTCTCTGGCAGACATTAAGTTCAGGCAAGTACATTGGTCTTGACCATCAGGTAGCTCTCGGAAAGAATGGTATTTCATTGAATGATTACTATACAAATTATGCAAAGACAGAAGGAAGCAATATCGACGGCGGTACAAAGAATCCCCAGCCGAAGCCTCCGGTATCAACTGTTACTACAAAGCCGATAACAACAACAACTACTACTACTTCAAAGCCAATAACAACTACTACCACAACTACAACACCTACTGAGCCGAATGTTGAAGCAGACTATGGCGATGCAAACTGCGACGGATCAGTAAATCTTTCTGACGCAATCCTCGTAATGCAGGCTATCGGAAATCCTGATGCCTACGGTGTGAACGGAACAGATAAGAGCCGCATTACAAAGCAGGGCGAAATCAACGGAGATGTAAATGACCCTGGATCTGGTCTTACAAATTCAGATTCACTTTCAATCCAGAAATATCTTCTTAAGCTTATAAGCAAGCTTCCTGAATAATCAACACGGTGCCGGATCATCACGATCCGGCATTTTTTTGTCTGGAGTCAGAAAATATGCTGAATTTTCGGCAAGCTATTGACATTTAGTGATTATGCTGTTAAAATGTAATTAATACGCAGTAATGCGTTAATTGAGAGGGGAAATATTATTATGAAGAAATTACTGAGAGCAGCGGCGGCTGTATCGGCTGCTGCAATGGCATTGACTTTTGCCGCTCCTATTGCTCAGGAGAAACCAGAAACTAAAATCATTACAAATGCAGCTGTTGACGACTGCAACGATGACTGGATCCATGCAGAGGGAAGCCGTCTTTACGACATGAACGGCAATCAGGTATGGCTAACTGGTGCAAACTGGTTCGGCTTTAACTGCTCCGAGAACTGTGCACATGGACTCTATGCAACAGACGTTGACGATTTCCTTGAAGCTGTAGCTGATCACGGAATTAACGTTATCCGTTTTCCTATTTCATCAGAGCTTCTTCTTTCATGGATGAACGGCGATCCTAATCCCGTAAGCTCTGTTCAGGCTTCCTACAATCCTCCGCAGGATGTTGTAGGCGAGGACGGAACCATCACTCCTGCCGGAAAATACGGCGACATCAACAGGGATTTTGTTGAAGCGGACGGAAAGACGCTGAAGAACTCAATGGAGATTTTCGATGTCATTATCCAGAAGTGCAAAAAGTACGGTATCAAGGCATTTATTGACATTCACAGCCCTGATGCAAACAACTCAGGTCATAACTATGAACTGTGGTACGGCAAGGCTGGAATTACTACTGAACTCTGGATAGAAACTCTTGTATGGCTTGCAGACAAGTATAAGAATGATGATACACTTATCGGCTACGACCTTAAAAACGAGCCGCACGGAAAGCGTGAATATGACGCAACTTGTCCGGATACCATTGCAAAATGGGATGATTCAACTGATGAAAACAACTGGAAGCATGCCGCAGAAACCTGCGCAAATGCTATCCTTGAAGTAAATCCTAATGCACTCATCATTATCGAGGGGGTTGAGCAGTATCCAAAGACTGAACTCGGTTATACATACGACACACCGGATGTCTGGAATGCAGGCGAAAAATCACCGTGGCACGGTGCATGGTGGGGCGGAAACCTCCGTGGTGTAAAGGATCATCCTGTTGTGCCTGAGTCCGGTACAAGTCAGATTGTTTACTCACCTCATGACTACGGTAAATCAGTTTATGCGCAGACATGGTTTGAAAAGGACTTCACAACACAGACTCTTCTTGACGATTACTGGTATGATACATGGGCTTATATCAATGATCAGGATATCGCACCGCTTCTTATCGGTGAGTGGGGCGGTCACATGGACGGTGCTGAAAATCAGAAGTGGATGGAGCTTCTCCGTGACTACATGATCGATAACCACATTAACCATACTTTCTGGTGTCTTAACCCGAACTCCGGCGATACAGGCGGACTCCTTGGAAATGATTTCAAGACATGGGATGATGAAAAATATGGTCTTTTTGAACTTTCACTCTGGCAGACTTCATCATCAGGAAAGTATATCGGTCTTGACCACAATGTTGCCCTCGGTAAGAATGGTATCTCACTCAGCGATTACTATGCAAACTATGCTTCATCAGAGGGGAGCAACATCAATGGCGGTACAAAGGATCCTCAGCCGAAGCCACCGGTAACAACTACCACAGCAAAGACAACAACAACTAAAACAACCACAACTACTACCACAACCACAACACCTACCAAGCCTGAAGCTGAAGCAGATTACGGCGATGCAAATTGCGACGGATCAGTAAATCTTTCTGATGCTATCCTTGTAATGCAGGCTATCGGAAATCCCGATGCTTACGGTGTGAACGGAACAGACAAGAGCCGCATCACAAAGCAGGGTGAAATCAACGGAGATGTAAATGACCCTGGATCTGGTCTTACAAATTCAGATTCACTTACAATCCAGAAGTATCTGCTTAAACTTATAAGCAAGCTTCCCGAATAATCAATCAATCGCTGCTGCGTCAGTTCATGATGCAGCAGTTTTATTTGTACATAATCTACAATATGAAACATTTCTTTTTGTTACATTAAATAAAATTCAATGATACAGTTCACTTTTTTAAAGTTTTATGTTATAATAAGATGTAAAACTGACTTCGCATCTTTCGCACGAGCTTTGTGCGGTATTGCCTTAATTTTCGTATCGAGGTGATTGTTTATCAGTACACTTTATATTTCGGATCTGGACGGAACATTGCTTGATTCCATCGCAGAACTTCCGGAAAAAACAGCTGCAGAGCTGAATTTCCTGATTGACAGAGGACTTCACTTTACCTTTGCGACCGCAAGAACAATTTACTCCGCTGGAGCTATCACAGCTGCTCTGAATATTGATACGCCATGTATACTCATGAACGGAGTGTGCATATACGATCTGAAAAAGCGTGAGTATATCAGTGTTGAGGCAATTCCACGTGAATTGTCTGACAAGATAGCGTCTTTCTACAAGGAACACGGAGTTGAATGTTTTATGTTCCGGATATCAGGTCAGAAGCTTACGACATACTATACTGAGCTTACTGAGCGTGTTATGGCGAGTTTTGCCGAGGACAGGCAGAAAAAATACGGCAAACCTTTTGTACAGTGCAGTGATTTCCGTGAAGTTACCGAGGGTGACGCTGTGTATTTCACATCGACGAGCAGCTATGAGAGTCTGCTGCCGGTAAGGAATGCCGTCAAGGAAGTGGATGGTCTTGACTGTGCTTTCTACGAGGATACATATACAGGAAAATGGTATCTTGAGGTGTTTTCCTCAGAAGCCTCAAAGGCAAATGGTATAAAAAAGCTCCGGAAGCTTTATGGCTATGAAAAAGTTGTCTGCTTCGGAGATAATCTTAATGATCTGGCGATGTTTGAGCAGTCAGATGTGAAGATCGCTGTTGAAAATGCCCGTGACGAAGTGAAATCTGCCGCTGATATAATAATATCTTCAAACGATAATAACGGCGTTGCGGAATATCTTAAAGAAACCTTTAAGTTCTGATGAACTTATTGATATAAAAGAAATAATTATTGAAAGGATAAATTAAAATGAAAAAACTTATGCTTGGAAATGAAGCCTTCGCAAGAGGCTTATACGAAGCCGGCTGCCGTGTGGTATCCAGCTATCCCGGAACACCTTCGACAGAAATTACTGAGGAGGCTGCAAAATACGATGAAATGTACGCTGAATGGGCTCCCAATGAGAAGGTTGCAATGGAAACAGCTCTTGGTGCTTCCATTGCAGGTGCAAGAAGTTTTTGCGGTATGAAGCACGTTGGTCTTAACGTTGCTGCCGATCCGCTGTATACAGCTTCTTATACAGGAGTAAACGGCGGACTTGTTATTGCTGTTGCTGACGATCAGGGAATGCACTCCTCACAGAACGAACAGGACAGCCGTCATCACGCTATCGCTTCAAAGGTACCCATGCTGGAACCCTCTGATTCTGCTGAAGTTAAGGAGTTTGTGAAAATCGCATTTGATATTTCCGAGAATTTTGATACTCCTGTTATCGTAAGAATGTCTACTCGTGTAGCTCATTCACAGAGCATTGTTGATCTTGAAGACAGAGCAAACGACGGTCTTAAAGAATATGTGAAGAATCCCCAGAAATACGTTATGATGCCGGCTTATGCCCGTGGAAAGCATGTTTTCGTTGAGGAACGTACAAATAAGCTTGTTGAGTATGCAGAAAGCAGCAGCCTCAACAGAACAGAAATATCTGAAACAGCAGAGTTTGGTGTTATCACCAACGGAGCTGCATTCCAGTTCGCAAAGGAAGCTCTTGGCGATAAGGCTTCATACCTCAAACTCGGAATGGTAAATCCCATGCCTGTTGAGCTTATCCGCAATTTTGCTGCAAAATACGAGAAAATTTACATCATTGAGGAGCTTGACGGAATTATCGAACAGCACTGCCGCAATATCGGTGTTACAAATGTTCAGGGCAAGGAAATCTTCGGCTGCATAGGCGAGATTCAGCAGTCTGTGATCGCAGAGAAGCTTCTCGGCGAGAAGAAGGAATTCGTTGCTCTTGAAGACAATATCCCTGTACGTCCTCCTGTAATGTGTGCAGGATGTCCTCACAGAGGTATGTACTACGCTCTCAAAAAGCTTGGCATAACAGTTTCCGGCGATATAGGATGCTATACTCTCGGAGCCTGCGCACCGCTTGACGCACTTGATACAACTATCTGTATGGGTGCATCAATCTCCGGACTTCACGGCTTCAACAAGGCAAGAGGTGCAGAGGCTGAACACAAGAGTGTTGCTGTAATCGGCGATTCAACATTTATGCACAGCGGTATCACAGGTCTTGTTAATATCGCATATAATGCTTCAAATTCAACTGTTATCATCCTTGATAACTCAATCACAGGTATGACAGGTCACCAGCAGAATCCTACCACAGGCAAGAATCTCAAGGGCGATCCGGCTGCTGCTGTAAATCTTGAGGAACTCTGCCGTGCAGTAGGAATCAAGAGAGTTGTTGTGGTTGATCCCTACAACCTCGCTGAATGTGAAGCTGCACTCAAGGAAGAACTCGCTGCTGATGAACCTTCAGTTATTATTTCAAGACGCCCCTGTGCGCTTCTCAAGTATGTGAAGCATAATGCTCCTCTTAAAGTCAACAGCGATAAGTGCGTAGGCTGCAAGATGTGCATGAAGCTCGGATGTCCTGCAATTTCCATGAGAGACGGCAAGGCGGTTATCGACCATACACAGTGCGTAGGCTGCGGAATCTGTCAGGAGCTCTGCAAGATCGGTGCAATTGGCTGAGGTGAATAAAATGCTTAACACAGAGGTTTATGAGCAGTTTGAGTCATGGCTTGACAATCTGCTTGAAAATAATGATATGCCTGAAAATACAAAGGCTTTCAATTTCAATCTTTATGATGATTCTTCTGCTGATTCAGAAGAAAGAGTATTTGGTATCCAGCCGATAGCCGCAGAGAAATTCGATCCCGATGATGAAGAGGGAGAGTGGGCTTGTTATGAGATATGGTCATCTGAGGAGGATATCTTCTATATTGATCTTTCCGATGAAGAGGATCAAAGCGGCGAACACGCTCAGGAGATATACATTGAAATTATCAGGGAATATCTTGAAAGCGGAAAATATGCCGGCATACTTAAAGCAAAGCCAATAGGAATAGGATTTGTTGACGGCGATCTGGTAATTATAAAGGGAAAATAAAAATGAAATTAAAAAAAGAAGAGCTTATTGACCTTGGCATTGCATTTGTTGGCTTGTTTTTGGGTTCGGTAATAAGTGATGCGTTGGGACTGGTATTCTGGCTTCATCCACTTGTCAGCCTGATAATCATTTGTGTTATGAATCTGACTGTGAAATCTTTTGACAGACGAAAGCTGAGAAAAACAGTGAAAAGAGCACTTCATGAAAAATATGATTCAAATAACGTAAAGGAGTATTCAGATGGAAACTAAATCAATTATGATAGTCGGTGTAGGCGGACAGGGTTCTCTGCTTGCATCAAGACTTCTTGGAAATGTCCTGCTTGCTCAGGGATACGATGTAAAGGTGAGCGAGGTTCACGGAATGTCTCAGAGAGGCGGTTCTGTTGTTACATATGTAAAATACGGCGATAAGGTGTATTCACCTGTTATCGAAAATGGCGAGGCAGATGCTGTTATCTCCTTTGAGCTTCTTGAAGCTGCAAGATGCCTTCCTTTTCTGAAAAAGGGCGGACATCTCATCACATCCACACAGCAGATAGATCCCATGCCCGTTATCACAGGGGCAGCACAGTATCCTGAAAATCTCACAGAAAAGCTCGCAGCGGCTGGTGTACAGCTTGTTGCTGTTGACGCTCTTTCTCTTGCAGAGCAGGCTGGAACTTCAAAGGCTGCAAACGTAGTTCTCATGGGTGTGCTTGCGTCAAAGCTTGACTTCCCTGAGGAACTCTGGCAGAATGCGCTTGAACAGTGTGTTCCGGCGAAATTCCTTGAACTCAACAAAAAGGCGTTTGAACTCGGAAAGAATGCCTGAGATACGGAATGAATAATAATATCATTTGACATCTAAATAAACGGAACTTACATAAGAGTGAGTAACGTTATAGAATATACTATATAATTACCCGAGGAGGAAAAATACCAATGGAAAAATATTGGAATCAAGAAATTGAAACGATGTCAAGAGAAGAGATGAAGAAGCTTCAGGATGAACGTCTTGTGGCACAGGTGAAGCACGTTTACGAAAACGTGAAGTATTACCGTGATCTTATGGACGAAAAGGGCGTAAAGCCGGAGGATATTAAGTCAACTGATGATCTTCACAAGCTTCCTTTCCTTACAAAGTCTGATCTCCGTGATGCTTATCCATACGGACTTCTTGCAAAGCCGCTCAGCGAGTGCGTAAGAATCCAGTCTACAAGCGGAACAACAGGCAAGCGTGTAGTTGCTTTCTATACACAGCATGATATCGACCTCTGGGAGGACTGCTGTGCCCGTGCTATTACTGCTGTCGGCGGTACAAACGAGGATGTATGCCATATAAGCTACGGCTACGGACTTTTCACAGGCGGTCCCGGACTCAACGGCGGTTCTCATAAGGTGGGATGTCTTACACTTCCCATGTCAAGCGGAAATACAGAGCGTCAGATCACATTCATGCGTGACCTTGGTTCAACAATTCTCTGCTGTACACCTTCATACGCTGCATATATCGGCGAAACTCTCAATGATATGGGACTTACTCCCGACGATATCAGCCTCAAGGCAGGTATTTTCGGTGCTGAACCGTGGACAGAGGAAATGCGTCAGTCTATCGAGAAATCTCTCGGAATCAAGGCATACGATATCTATGGTCTGACAGAAACAAGCGGCCCTGGCGTTGCTTTCGAGTGCTCAGAGCAGACAGGTATGCACATCAATGAAGATAACTTCTACCCTGAGATCATCAATCCCGATACAGGCGAAGTTCTTCCTGAGGGCGAGGTAGGAGAACTTGTATTTACAAGCCTTACAAAGGAAGCATTCCCTCTTCTCAGATACAGAACAAGAGATCTCTGTGTACTCAGCAGAAAGAAGTGTTCATGCGGACGTACACTCATCAAGATGGCTAAGCCTATGGGCAGAAGCGATGATATGCTTATCATCAGAGGAGTAAATGTATTCCCGTCACAGATCGAGACAGTTCTCATCGAAAACGGCTATTCACCGAATTATCTTATCGAGGTTGACCGTGTAAACAATACAGATACACTTGACGTAAACGTTGAAATGAATCCCGATCAGGTTTCTGATAAGGTAAGCGATATGCAGCAGAAGGAGAGAGCTCTTGCGGAAGCAATGAAGACAATGCTTGGAATCAATCCTAAGGTTCATCTTGTAGCACCTAAGTCCATTACAAGAAGTGAAGGCAAAGCTGTCCGTGTAATCGACAAGCGTAAGCTTCACGACAGATAGGAACTGATTTAAATGAAGAAAGTTGTATCTGCGATTCTTGCCGGCACAATGTGTGTGGGTGCGTTTACAGCCTGCAGTCACAAGAAGGACGATAAAAAAAGCAGCGGATTATCCACAAAAGGCGATGGCAAATATGCTTCGATAATGCCTCTTGATGGACAAAAACAGCCATTCATCGAAAGCATTGACGAGGGAATAAAGTACAGCATATATCTTGCCGAGGAGTATGAGAAAGAAAATGACGATGAGTACAATCCTCATCTGATAAAGTTCTCAGACGGTGAATTTCTTATGCCCGATAGCATAGGAAGTAATGGTATCACATATTACGACGGAAAATTTTCTGTTAAAGATGGGAAAATAAAGCTTTCTTATGAAAATTTTATAAACCTGAAATATGGGTTTAAAATAAATATCAATGGCGAAACCGAAGATGGTAAATCACTTGGGATATACGAAGATATAGACAATTTATCAGAGCAGGAAAAAAAGAAATTGGAAGATAATATGATACATGCGGCAACTGAATCTATGAAGATACTAAATGAAACAGGTTCGTTCTTCAAATATGTTCTTCCGAGTATGAATTATAGTGATAAGTGGTCTGATTTTTCTATTTTCCCATTTATTCGTTATGTAAATTCCGCCGGATATTTTAATTATGAGAATCCGAATCCGCTTTACACTGTTGATGATTTTCTCTGCTCGGATACTTATGGTATCGAACTGGACGGAAAGTATAAAAGAGGTAAGGCTTTCACCCTGAAACACGACCTTGAAGATACAATAGAAAATGATGAACAATCACGTCTTTTAGGTGGTAATGAAGAAAAAGAAACTTACTTAAATCGTTTGATTCAAATTGCCAATTCACAATATAACTGTGATGACGTTGAAACAACAATTGAATTTTCTGACGGCGAGTGGGAATGGTTCAACGCTGACGGCGGACTTATCAATAACGGCAGATATGACGAAAGCAAGGATTATCCCGGACTTATCATGATGTATGTTGATGAAGATTCAAAGAATTATCCGGATTATGCACTCTATACTTATCCGCTCTGGTTTTATATAGCAGATGACGGAGAAATCTACTATCCCGGATATGTAAAAATGGATTGAACTACTTAAAATAAGTGAAGGCAAAGCTGTCCGTGTAATCGGCAAGCGTAAGCTTCACGGCTGATAGGAGCTGATTTAAATGAAAAAAGTTATATCTGCGATTCTTGCCGGAGCAATGTGTGCGGGTGCGTTTACAGCCTGCGGTGATAAGAAGGACGATAAAAAAAGCGGCGGATTATCCACTAAATGCAATGGCGAGTATGTTTCTATAAGACCATTTGATGGAAACAGAGAAGTATTTGAAGATAGCATTGACGAAGGAATAGAATACAGCATGGATCTTGCCGAGGAGTATGAGAAAGAAAATGACGATGAGTATAATCCTCATCTGTTTAAGTTCTCTGGTGATGAATTTCTTATTCCTATATGGAATGCTAATAGTATTTATCATTTATACTATGACGGAACATTTTCTGTCAAAAACGGAAAAATAAAGTTTTCTTATGAGAATTATTTGAACCCGAAATTGGATTTTAAAGCAAACATCAATGATGAAGTAGAAATTGATAATGAAATATTAAGCAGAACTTCCGAAAAGTTGGAAGGCTTATCAAGTGAAGAAAAAAAGGAATTAATAAAAGAAGAACAGGATAAGCAGGTTATTCAAAATACTGTTGAAACAATGCAGCAACTGAATGAAACAGGTTCATACTATGACTATGTTGCTCCGGCTATGAATTATAATGATAAGTGGGCAGACTTTTCAGTTCTTCCCTTTATCCGTCGTATAGTTCCTTATGGAGGTATTAATACCGATTACCCCAACACGCTTTATGCCGTGGATGATTTCCTCTGCACGGAAACATATGGAATCGAACTGGACGGAAAGTATAAAAAGGGTAAGGACTTCACTCTGAAACATGACCTTGAAGATACAATTGAAAATGATGAACAGTCGCCTTATAAGGACACAGATGATGCAGAGGAACTTATTGATAAAGCACTTGAACGTGCCGAGCGTGACTATGACTGTGATGATGTTGAAACAACAATCGAGTTTTCTGACGGCGAGTGGGAATGGTTCAACGCTGACGGCGGACTTATCAATAACGGTAAATATGACGAAAGCAAGGATTATCCCGGACTTATCATGATGTCTCTTGATGAGGATTCAAAGAATTGTCCGGATTATGCAATAACCAGTCCACTGTGGTTCTATATCACAGATGACGGAGAAATCTACTATCCCGGATATGTAAAAATGGATTAATTTAATAAAAAGGAGGATTTTTTATGGCAAATGTAAGACAGATTTCAGTTTTTGTAGACAACAAACCTAACCGACTGGCAGAGGTAATGAAGCTTCTCAAGGATACCGGTATCAATCTCAGGGCACTCAGCCTTGCTGATACAAGGGATTTCGGACTTGTCCGCATAATTGCAAACGATACAGATAAGGCAGTAAAGACGCTCAAGGAAAACTCATACGCCGTAACCGTAACCGAGATCCTTGCGATCTCTATTCCGGATTCTCCCGGTCAGCTGAGCCGTGTTCTTGATATTCTCGGTGCTGAGAACGTAAACCTTGAATATCTTTATGCCTTTACCGGAACATCTGACAAATCAGTATCATTTGTTATCAGAGTTGACGATAACAATCATGCAGCAGACGCTCTTACAAGAGGCGGTATTATTCAGCTTACCGAAAATGATATTGCAGAAATGTAAATAATTCACAAATTGTCCATGCGGTTTTAAATTTATTTTGAAAACGCTTGACAATAATCTACCGGATGTTGTATAATGATTATATAATATTTATAGTTTTCCGACAGGAGTGATGTACAATGGGAATTCTCGACAAATTCAATGATGCGAGCAGAGGAGTTTCCGAAAAGGCTAAAAATATTTCAGAGGGTAATAATCTGAAGAGAAAGATACTTTACGAGGAAGAAAGAATCGTTGAAATCTTTACTGATATCGGTAAAAAGTACTACAAGAACCCTAATGATGATCCTGCACAGCTCAAGCTTCTCTGTGATGATATTGATCAGAGACGCAGAAGAATCAAGAGGATGAGATATGAGCTGAATCAGATCAGAGGTTACAAGATCTGTCCTAAGTGTGACGCTGAGGTTAACGATCGTTTCCAGTTCTGCGGACGCTGTGGTGCAAGACTTCCTGATATTGAAGATGAGGATTTCTTATCTCTTGAACCAAATGATTACTACACAGAAAGCAGTAATAATTTCTTCAACGCAGATTCAAACAAGAATTATTAATCTCAAAGATGAAGGCTGTTCCGTTAAACCGAACAGCCTTGTTTTTTATAGAGGATCCTGTGTGAATTTCTTTCGTATGAACATACAAAGATAGTATGCCGGGATGCAGAGAAGAAACCAGTATACAGTGAAATGCGGACATATCTGTCCAAGAACATTAAGCGGCATATCTGAATAATCCCAGACGTGCCAGCCCATGATGATGTTATCAAAAACTCCGACAGTGAATTCGACGGCAGTAATTATTACTGCACCGATAAAGCAGCTGCGGATAAGCGTCATGGCTTGATGATTGTTTATACCATAAAGAATGGCAAGAATTGCACCGCCTGTAAGAGACATGGTCCAGTGAGTGTAGCCACGGCTGATTATTTCGATAAGGCTATACATAAAATATCCCATAAGAAAGGCAAATGTATACTGTGAAAGCTTCATGATATTACCTCGTTCCGATGCAGCAAAAATTTGCTGCTTAATATTTCATCAAGGGTATTATTGACATAGGAACGTAAAAATATACTCTAAGGAGAGCATTATATGGATAATAATGATTACAGATCGCAGCTTGAAAATGTTATGAGAAGTCAGGGCATGGATGATGAAGCTTTTATGAAAAAGATTATCGATGCTCAGCAGGAAATCATGATGAATGCAGACAGGCTGATGACGGAATTTACAGGAGCAGGCGATATTTCAGAAATAATGAATATGCCCGTTTCGGAACAGAGCCGTATTTTCAGAGAGCTTAATGAAAAGCTTTGCGAAATGACAGGAATTGATACGGCTGATTTTCCGGAAGATAATGATTCTGCGGCAGAACGTGAGGAGTATAAGGCAATGCTCGAAAGTATTGAGGTTCCGGAAGAAATGCTGGAAAAACTGAAAAAATATCGCCGTAATTCCATATATATCGAACAGTCGGAAGCAGAGGTATATATTGGATGCTCCAAGACAGGCGGGATTCCCGACGTTTATGAGGGCTTTGAATGGGTGAGAAATTCCGAAGGCAATCCTCTGACGTTCCTCATGCAGATAAACTGTGAGGAGATTCATCCTTTTGACAGGGAAAATATTTTTCCGGAAAAGGGGATGCTTTATTTCTTCTATGATTTTGATTCTGAGCCGTGGGAAACCGTTGAAAACGGACATTACGTATGCTATTATGACGGCGTGATCTCAGAACTGAGACCATGTGAATTTCCCGATGAACCAGCAGAAAACAGCTGCCGCTATGCGGAGGAAAACTGCGTTATCGACGAAAAAGCAGTGGAATTCTTTGCAGCGGACGATCTTCCGGAATATGACGATAATTATGAAGCTGCGGAAGATTACAGCTACGAGGAGTATGAGGGGGCAAGATATCGACTTCTTGGATATGATCCGTTTGAATACAGCGAAAAATACTTCAAGCTGGGTGGATATTCGAATAGCATACAGTGTGGTCTTTCGGAGGTATTCGATGACAGCTTTGTACAACTGTGCCAGCTTACTACTTTTGAGAGCGATCAATGCGGATTTATGTTTGGTGACGGAGGAAATCTCTACTTTTATATTAAAAAGGAAGATCTCAGAAACAGAAAGTTCGGCAGTACTGAGATAGTATTGCAATGTTATTGAGATAAGTTGATAAGAGGTGTATATACAATGCGAAAAAACTGCATACTAATGCATATTTCAAGTCTGCCGTCTGAGTACGGTATCGGCAAAATGGGGCGGCATGCTTTTGAATTTGTTGATTTTCTGAAAAAAGCCGGAGTAAAATGCTGGCAGATACTGCCGCTTTCTCCCACAAGCTATGGTGATTCGCCCTATCAGTCGTTTTCAGTAAATGCCGGAAATCCCTACTTCATCGACTTTGAGATACTTGAAGGTGACGGACTTCTTGAGCGTGACGAATTTGCTTCGATAGTATGGGAAACATCGCCGGATAAGGTGGATTACAGCATGATCTGGGAACACTGCTATGACGTGCTGAGAATAGCGTATTCAAGGTTCAGAGCGTCGAAATTTCCGCAGTATAAGAAATTCTGCGAGGATAACAAGAAGTGGCTTGATGAGTACGCACTCTTTATGGCACTGAAATTCAAATATGACGGAAAGGCATGGTATGAGTGGGAAAGCGATATTTCTATGCACAAGCCGAAGGCAGTTTCCGCTGCGAAAAAGGAACTCAAAAAGGACATCGGCTTCTATAAGTTTGTGCAGTTTGAGTTCAGCCGTCAGTGGCAGGAACTGAAAAAATATGCCAACGACAACGGCATTGAGATCATCGGTGATATCCCGATATACTGTGCTCTTGACAGCGTTGAGGCATGGGGAAATCACAAGCTTTTCTGGTTTGACAGAAAGCATTCTCCCGTTGCTGTTGCCGGATGTCCGCCTGATGATTTTTCTCCTACCGGACAGCTCTGGGGAAATCCTCTTTACGATTGGGAATACCACAAGAAAACAGAATATCAGTGGTGGATTGACCGTATCAGAACAGCGTCAGAGCTTTATGATATCGTGCGTATTGACCATTTCCGTGGATTTGAGAGTTATTATACTATACCTTTCGGTAATGAGGACGCAACTGTGGGCGAATGGAAAAAAGGTCCGAATTACGAGCTTTTCCGTCTTGCAGAGGAAAAACTTGGTAAGCTAAACATCATCGCTGAGGATCTTGGATTTATTACTCCCGAAGTACGGGAAATGCTTGATAACTGTGGATATCCCGGAATGAAAGTGTTACAGTTCGGATTCAGCGGAGGCGAAAACGAACATCTTCCGCATAATTTCGCAAATACTAATTGCTTTGTATATACAGGTACTCACGATAATGAGACTCTCAGTGGCTGGATTGCCAAAATGGACGCAAAATCACTGAAATTTGCGAAGAAGTATCTCAACGTTACGAAAAAGAGGGAAATAGCTCCGGCGGTAATCCGTGCCGCATGGTCGAGCGTAGCAATGGTTGCAGCGGCTCAGATACAGGATTTTCTGGACAGTCCTCCGGATGACAGGATGAATACGCCTTCTACTCTTGGCTGCAACTGGCAGTTCAGAACGAAGGAAAGCGATTTCACACCTGAGCTTGCCAAAAAAATTAGAAAGCTCAACAAATTATACAACAGATAAAAAATACCCCGATATCACGCAAATTGACGTGGTATCGGGGATTTTTGTTTGCAAAAGCTGAGGTTATATGACATGGTCGGGCTCAGTCTTATAAACGTAGTCATTGTTGAATGCGGAATCATCCAGACTTTCTTCGACTATTTCAGCGGCAGTATCTTCGTCAACACCAAGCCTGATATACAGATCAGTAAAGTAATCAACAACCTCGTCGTATTCGACATAGTCGAAGAAGTTGAATGAAGCTGAATCTGTTGTATCAAGCATATATGAGTCGTTTGCATCGGGAATTTCAAACGAAGCCTTATCCTTTGTTGTGAATATGAGTGAGATATCACCGTATTCTATGCCATCCTTCTCAATGCTGTATGTGATACTTTGCATATTGTCCTTGCTGCTGAATTTCAGCCTGAGATCATCAATATCAGAGTTGTGAAGCACAGCTTTGCCGTTAAGCCTGATATTTTCAAGACTGCCGATAGTCATATCTTCAAAGTCAAGGGTGATTGTAAAGTCTTCGGATGCTTCTTCTGAATCTACAAAAATGGCTGTAAATTCTTTGTCCAGCTCCAGACTGACTGAACCTTCATAGTTTTCCTTGTCTGTTTCCTCTGCGTTGAGAACAAGACTAATCATTTCAGTATCTTCCACAGTTACAGAAAACTCAATTGAAAAATCATCCTTGTTCTTGCCCATTGCATAAAAGAACTCAATATCATTTCCGCAGACCAAGAAGCCTCTGATTTTACCGGTAGGATCAATATATGTTTTTACGGAAAACATTTCATCTTCATCTGACTTCAGAAGCTTTGAGGAAGTAAGGAGTGTGTCGAATGCGTCCTCGTAATCGTCATTAGAAACGAGGTCAAGCTTGTCAATAACAGCACGTCTGATAACTTTATCGTCAGAAAGTTCTCTTATAAGGTTTCTGAGAAGTCTTGCTGCAAGATCTCCGTCGATATCAACTTCAAGGGAAGTATATTTTACTGTAATATCGCCGATAGATATTTTTTCTCTGCGTTCACGTTCCACATCCGCAACGGACTTGATCCATACATTGGAATAGTTGTTTATAGCGTTTTCGAGTTCCTTCGGGGAGATAAATACAGTAGGATCCTGAATTATTTCCTGATAGTATTCAAATACCTTTTTGAGTGTGGTTTCATCCTCGCTTGATTCAATTGAGGAATCTATTTTGTTCTGAAAATCCATGCAGATCCATTGTTCTTTAATTTCCGGATATCGCATGAATAATTTCGGGTTTACCAGATCAAGGAATAGATCAAGGCTTATAATGCTGTCTCCGTTATGATTTGTTCCGAGAGAGAGCATGGAATCTGATTTCTTTGACTGACTGGTGAGCGAAATGCTGAGATCATCAGTGTTGTTGATTATATCTGTCAGAATTTCGTTATTTTCGGGGGTATCATCGGAATCTTCAAGTATTTTTTCAATAAGGATATCCTTTGCTTCATCGGAAGCATTGTATTTCAGTTCAATTGACGCAGTTGATCCGTTGTTGAATTTATCGAGTTTTTCTTCATAGGATTGGGCTGCTTTTTCAGCGAAACCAGAGGAATTCTTTTCAGTTACCCATGTATAGTATTTTTCCGGCTTCATCAGAAGGAGATTGACCTGATTCTTTACGAAGTCAGAAAGGTTATAGGCAGCTATACCGCCTCCGATGAGTACAGCTGCGGTAATTCCGCTTATGATTGCGATTTTCTTTCCTTTTTTCTTTGCAGGAACATTATTATCCTGATCAAATAGATTTTCATCAGCAGGGGGGATGTTGGCTTCTTCAGGTGTCTGAGTGATAGTTTCCTGAGAGTTATTCGGAATAATGTTGCTTTCATTTTCAGACATAAGAATTGCTCCTTTCTGATAAGATGAGTTTCTTATCCTCTTTAATTTTAACACTTAACCAATGTAAAGTCAATATTTTTTTATAATTAAAATATCGGGGTGCCTTTGTGTATAAAGCACCCCTGAATGAATTATTTTTTCTTAAGCTTTACAAGCTTGTATACAAAAAGCTCGATTGAAACAAGTCCAATGACAACTGCACCTGAAATAAGAGCTATCATTCCGATATTGCCTTTATCTTCTTTTTTATCAGACTTATCGTCGTCTTTATCATCGGCAAATGTGGTGGTGGTTGTAGTTTTGGAACTATCCTTGCTGGAGATGTTTTTCTTAGTGGTTGTTGTGGTAGTTGCTTCGGTTGTCGGTTCGTCCTTTTCAAATACGGGAGCATTTGTCTCACCGACAATGATTCCGCCGTTTTCCTGAGCAGTAAATCCGGCGAGCCATGCAAGGGCAGCATTCCAGTTGATTGTACATTCGTTCACAGACCATGCTTCTATGTGATCGGTGTAGCATTTCTGTGGCTTTATAGCACCCTTTTTCCAGCCTATACCCTGTACCCACGGATCCTGCATTCCTGAGTTCGGACCGCCGGAGAGTACGCCGCTTGGAGCACTTGGAAATGCCTTGTCGATCTGATTTGCCCAGAAGCGGTGGTGAGGATTCTTTATAGCATTGGCACCATAGCCGGTAACGTATGAATTGTCCATTGCATTTCTGCCGAGGAGATAGTCCATACCACCGATAACACCGTCCAGATACTTGTCATTTCCGGTAAGCATATAGGCATAGGCGATAATAATGGAGTTGTCTGCAACAACCGAGTTTGATCCCCATATATAGCCTTCGTCGCTGTCGGTATAGCTGATTGTACTCTGTCCGTATGGGAGACCATATCCCTGATTTTCTTCAAGCTCTATGAATCCAGAGGCAGTATCCAGTATATTTTCGGTAAGTTCTTCCATATCGTCAGAAGACATAATCTGATCGTTGAGAGCAAGACTCATAGTTCCGAGAGCAGCAGTGTGTCCCCAGTCGAAACTTCCGATGCTTCCGACGCTTTCGCCGCCGTCCATTGTTTCAGGAACTTCAAGGAAGAAATCGGATTTTTTCATATCCTTGTAGTAAGAGTTGTTTCCGGTTGCGAGATAAAGCTCGCAGGCAGCCCAGTAGAATTCGTCTTCTACGAAGTCGTCACCGTATGCACCGCCTCCTGTGGAGCTTTCAAGCGGAGCAAGAACATCGGGATTTTCCTTTGCAGCTTCGTATGCGTTTTCAGCGGCTTTAAGACATTCCTGTGCGAAATCCGGATCAAGATCCTTCCAGAGACGTGCAGACTGAGCTCCGCAGGCGGCAAGGTTGAGAGTAGCCGCAGTTGACGGAGGGGTTACTATACGATCCATTTCATCGTCGGCAGGTGCGATTCCGAGACCGGTCCACTTTTTATCGTGAGCTTTGTGATAAGCCATGTTTTTGTACTCACCGTCCTGAACGATCATCTTAAGCATCCATTCCATTTCCCATCTTGCTTCGTCAAGGATATCAGGATTGCCGTTGGAATTTTCAGGAATCAGCATAGTTCCGTCGCCGTAGACCTTTTCATAGCCGCTGCTGAGAGCAGTTTCGTACTGATTCTGCATCAGCCAGAGGGAAATGCCGCCGTTTACAACGTATTTTCCGTGATCACCGGCATCGTACCAGCCACCGGTGACGTCAATTGTTTTTCCGGTTGAATCGGTTTCCCAGTCAGCCATAATTTCAGCTTTATCTGTGGAATGTCCGGCAGCTCTTGCGAGTTTATCCTTGTCGCCGGAAGAAATATACTGACTTTCGATTTCAATACCGCTTCTGTTCTGATAGAAGTAGTTGAGGGCATCGTAAAGCAGGCTGGAATAAGTTTCTGCATTACCGATAGTAAATTCACGGCTTGTATCGCCGTCTTCGGTTTCAATTGTATATGTTCCGGCATCGTCAAAATCTGTAAAGTCAATGATATGTACATCATCGCCGGAATCTTTATCCTCTCCGAAGGGAGTTGTACTGCCGGAGTATACGGATTTTCCGGAATCATCAAGGATCTCAAAGTCGAGAGCACTTTTGCTGTCACTGAGGAGAGTTGCACGCTTGGCACGTCCGGAGAAATATCCGACCTGATTTGTCATAATGGGACTGCGTGTTTCTTCTTCAGCTGTTATGTAATCGTTTTCGTCGCTGGTAAGGTCAATGAGCGACATATTATCAAAAGTGATAACGGTTCCTTCGGGGAAGCAGTCGCCGGAGGTGTACTGACCATCGCCGCCAAAGTGAAATGCCCATTCGGCTACATCAAGGGACTGTCCGGCTGTGAATGTGAGACTGACAGTTTTTGTTTCATTGGCACCTATATGAATAAGATCCCATGATGAGTTGAAGTCCGGACCATTGTCAGCCATTGTGTTGTGCCAGATTTCAATGTCACCATCAAGATTTCCTATTTTGGTATAATATTTTCCGCTGTTTGAAGGAGTGATTTCGTATTCCACCTTATACTGGTGACCGGAAACGATTTTTAATTCGCGGTGACGGAACTGGCAGTCCCAGCGATCTTCACCGCCTCTGGACGCACCACCGGGATTTTCTATTGTAATTTTATATACGCCGTCCTCAACAGCAAACTGCATCTTTGAGGGACCTGATTCAACGATATGCCACGGAAGTCCGATTCCGTCATCGAAATCAGTCTGACCAAGCTGCTGACCAGCGTAAGCGTCAGATAAAGGCTTGTGTAAAAAAACAGGAGCCGCTGCCGAAAAAGTTATAAGAGCTGCCGCTGACAGGGAAACAGTTTTATTTCTGAGCTGTCTGAAATTCTTCATTTAATTACCTCCGCATGGGATTCTTTGGTGATTTTCTGCCTGATTCTGGCTGTATAGCTCTGAATGGCATGACATCAGATAATACTAATTTAATACTTTTTTTATATAATGTAAAGTGAAAACGAAAAAAGTTTACAATTGATTCAGGTAAAACTCTGTTTTTTCCATATTTTGAAGAAAGAACAGCTGTATTTTGTATCAAAATACATAAGCTTTTAAAAATTATTTGTGAAGGTCTTTTCAAATCTTGACAAGTATGATATAATATTATTAAAAATACTATTCGGGAGATTGATTTATGGAAATTAATTCTTTCATGGCAGCAAAAAGAAAAGCTTTGAAAAGATATTTCAGCCGTATGAACGAAATGCAGCAGGAGGCTGTTTTTACCGTTGAAGGTCCGGTTCTCGTTCTGGCAGGTGCAGGAAGCGGAAAGACTACTGTTATTGTCAACCGCATTGCTAATATGATAAATTTTGGTAATGCTTATATGGATGAAACTACATCCGTTAGTGAAGGTGATATAGCTTTTTTGAATGATTACGCTGAGGGGAAAACAGATGATTTTGATACACTCCGTGATATCATTGCTGTTTCACCTGTGAAGCCATGGAATATTCTTGCTATAACCTTTACAAATAAAGCGGCCGGCGAGCTTCGTGAGCGTCTTTCGGCTATGCTTGGCGAGGATGGCATGAATATCAATGCTTCTACCTTCCATTCTGCTTGCGTGAGAATACTCAGAAGTGAAATAGAAGCTATGGGATATGGACGTGATTTTACAATTTATGATTCGGATGACAGCCAGCGTCTTATCAAGAACATCATGGCTGATATTGATGTTTCTGAAAAACAGCTTGCTCCGAGAGCTATTCTCAGCGAAATAAGCTTTGCCAAGGATAAGATGATAACTCCTGCCGAGATGCACAAGGATGCCGGTCAGGATTACCGCAAAAAAATTATCTCCCGTATATACAGCCTCTATCAGGAGCGTATGAAAGAGGCAAATGCACTTGATTTTGACGATCTTCTCTGCCGTACCGTTGAACTCTTCGAGCAGTTCCCTGATGTTCTGGAGAAGTATCAGAAACGTTACAAGTATATAATGGTTGATGAATATCAGGATACAAACCACGTTCAGTTCAGACTTGTTTCACTGCTTTCGTCCGGTCACGGAAATCTCTGCGTCGTTGGTGATGATGATCAGAGCATATATAAATTCAGAGGTGCGAATATAGAGAATATCCTTGGATTTGAATCATGTTTCAAAGGAGCAAAGGTGATCCGCCTTGAGCAGAACTACCGATCCACCCAGACTATCCTTGACGCTGCCAATTCTGTTATTTCCAACAACAGCGGACGAAAGGAAAAATCTCTGTGGACATCCGGCGAAAAGGGCGACAAGATATACTGGTATAAAGCGATTGATGAATCTGATGAAGCTCAGTTCGTTACTGATACGATTCAGGAATACTACAAGAACAACGGCAGATACAGCGATTGTGCTGTACTCTACCGTATGAATGCCCAGTCAAACGCTGTTGAACGTGCCTTTGTAAAGTGCGGTATTCCGTATAAAGTGTACGGCGGTATGAGATTCTACGATCGCAAGGAAATCAAGGATGTTACCGCATATCTTGCATTTATTAACAATCACAGCGATGTACTGCGTTTCCGCAGGATTATAAATGAACCTAAAAGAGGTATCGGTGATTCTACCCTCACGCTTATAGAGGAAATCAGCCGTGACCTGAAGCTTACTCCTTATGAAGTGCTTAAAACATCAGGCGAGTATGCTCCTCTTGTAAAAAAATCTAATGTACTGAAAAATGCGTATAATATGTTTGAGTATCTTACGGAAAAATCAGAGGAGCTTCCTCTTGATGAATTTCTTGATGTTCTTCTTGATAAGACAGGATATCTGGCTTATCTCGGAACGCTTGACAATGCAGACTCAAAGATTGAAAACGTTCAGGAGCTTCGTTCCTCAATGGTGAAGTATATGCAGGAATCGGATGAACCATCGCTCAGCGGCTTCCTTGAAGAAGTAGCACTGTACAGCGAAGCTGACAGGGACGACTCTACTGACGACCGAGTAACTCTTATGACGGTACACTCTGCAAAAGGGCTTGAATACGAAAATGTCTTTGTAGTCGGAATGGATGATGGTATCTTCCCAAGCTCCCGTTCATTTGACAATCAGGAGGATATGGAGGAGGAACGCCGTCTTGCGTATGTTGCAATAACACGAGCAAAGAAAAAGCTCTATCTAACAAATGCCAGAAAGCGTATGCTGTTTGGTCAGACGCAGACGAATGTTACTTCCCGCTTTATGAGAGAAATTGGCGGCGAGCTAATTGAAAAGCACGATAACGGAGCCGCTGCAAAGCATAGTCTGAATGAGAATACTGTCGTTGAAGTCCAGTCAACATCACTTCAGCAGCAGCTTGCACGAAATAAGATTCTATCCAAGACAGGTACAAAGACAACGGTTACATATACGTCAGGAGAACGTGTTCAGCATAATATCTTCGGTGAAGGAACTATTCTCTCCGCAAAGCCTATGGCTAATGATACAATGTTGGAAATAGCCTTTGAAAAGGTCGGCACAAAGAAGATTATGGCAAATTATGCCAAGCTTAAAAAATTATAATCATGGAGTTTTAATTATGAGAAAAACAAAAATAGTATGTACAATAGGACCGGCTACTGACAATGAGAATATCATGCGTGAGCTTATGCTTGCCGGAATGAACGTTGCAAGATTTAATTTTTCTCATGGTGATTATGAAACTCATGAAAAAAGATTCAGAGAAGTTGAAAAGCTCAGAAAAGAGCTTGATCTACCGATTGCTACACTTCTTGATACAAAAGGACCTGAGATCAGACTCGGAAGATTTGTCGATGACAAGCCCGTTGAGATATTTGACGGAGCTACCTATACCCTTACTACTGAGGATGTTCCCTGTACAAATGAAATTGGAAGCGTAAGTTTCAAAAAGCTTCCGAGAGATGTAAGCATTGGTACAAGAATCTTAATAAATGACGGTGTTATCGAGCTTGTCGCTGAAAAGATAAGCAGTACTGATATCGTGTGCAGAGTTGTTCATGGCGGAATTCTTTCCAATAACAAGGGAATCAATGTTCCTGGTGTACATCTTTCAATGCCGTATCTTAGTGAAAGAGATATGGATGATCTTGAATTCGGTGCAAAAATCGGCTTTGACTTCATTGCCGCAAGCTTTGTCCGTACAGCCGCAGATATCAACTACCTGAGAAAATTCACACAGAGCCTCGGATGGTTTGATGTCCGCATCATTGCTAAGATAGAAAATGTCGATGGTGTTGAGAATATTGATGAAATCCTTGAAGCCGCCGATGGAATTATGGTTGCAAGAGGCGATATGGGCGTTGAGATTCCGTTTGAGCAGATTCCGGCTATCCAGAAGCAGATCATCAAGAAGGGCTATAATGCTGGAAAACAGGTGATTACAGCTACGCAGATGCTTGAATCAATGATCACAAATCCTCGTCCTACAAGAGCAGAGATCACTGACGTTGCCAATGCAATATACGACGGTACAAGTGCAATAATGCTTTCCGGCGAGACAGCAGCAGGTGCATATCCGGTTGAAACTGTCAAGACAATGGCACTTATTGCCGAAACTACCGAGAAAAATATTGATTATAGAGGTAGATTTGCAGTAAGACGCTCTGAGCCTAACGGAAATATCGCAGAAGCTATTGCTCATGCTACTGTTACCACGGCACATGATCTTAATGCAAAAGCTATAATTACTGTATCACTGGGCGGTCAGACTGCACGTCTTATTTCTAAATATCGTCCGGACTGTCCTATTATCAGCTGCACAATGAGCGAGGTTGTATGTCGCCAGATGAATATGAGCTGGGGTGTTATTCCTTATATCATTGATGAAAAGAACAGTACCGATGAGCTTTTTGAAGCTGCGGTGAAAGCGGCTGAATCAGGCAGGCTTGTTGAGGATGGCGATCTTGTTGCAATTACTGCCGGAGTTCCGCTTGGAGTTTCCGGAACTACTAATCTCATGAAGGTTGAAAAAATCGGAAAATAACTTATATAATGCAAATAAAACGGCGATCATGGTGATCGCCGTTTTGTTATTCATACATGATATTCATATCTACATCCCCGTAGATTCCTGCAATTCTTCCGCAGCTGCTTTGCTGCCAGAAGGTGTAATCTCCATTGTAGTCGGTATCTTCAACATAATGTGCAAGCCATACCGGAGAGATAGTCTTGCTGTTTTCATTCCAGACGTTGTTGAGGAAATTCTTGCTGCTGTAAAGCATTGTATCGTAGCCGTAAGCTGCCATTTCATCGTGGAAAAGAGCATACAGATCATTGATTTCCTTCAGACTCATGCCGTATTTCTGGAATCCGCCGAATTCTTCCCAGTCGAAGCCGATCGGAAGATTCATTTCCGCACCGTTGAGAGTTTCGGCTATCCATCGTGCCTGTTCTTTTATTTCATCTTCAGTATTTGCGGTTGTATAGAAATAAACGCTGAGATCAATGCCGGCAGCTCTTGCTCCTTCAATGTTAGCGTAAAAACGGTCATCCATAGTGATATCGCTGTAACAGTAGCCGATTCGGATGACAGCAAACTGGCATCCTGCGTCACGGACAGCGTTCCAGTCTATTGCTCCCTGCCATGTGGAAACATCAATTCCGACGCGTTTTCCTTCACCGCCGTAGATACTTACGAATTCGCTGAAATCCACACGCTGTCTTTCATCCGGAGGCGTAGGGATTGAGTTCACAACAGAAATAGTAACGTCAAAGCTGGTTGAATTGCCGGAGCTGTCAGTAACGTGAGCTGTCAGCGGATAGTCTCCGATAGTGTTTGCGTCAATGTAACCGTCGTATGTAAGGATGGGATTACTGTCATAATTGTCGCCGAATCCGACATAATTGTTAAGATCAAAAGCTGTTCCGATGCAGTGGTATGGGTTCCAGCCAGAATTCAGTATTATCGGAGCTTCGGTATCCTCTACTTTATAAGTGAGCTTCTTCTCGCCCTCGGTATCATTCTGCGAATATTTTACAGTTACTGTTTTTTCTCCGGTTTCAGAAGTGTCAATAAGCTCGTTTCCATTGAGGATGATTACATTTGCCTCGGTGAGAAAGCTGTTTATGCTTATTTCTTCGTATACGGATAAAGATTCCAGTCCGCTGAGAATTACAGGTTCTGTGGGCTTCGGGGCAGTAGTGACAGTTGTAGTAGTTTTTGTTGATGTGGATGTTGTTGTCGTGGTGATTGTCGTTGATACTTCAGAAGTGGGTTCGGTAATGTTCTCAGAAGCGGTACTGATTTCTTTTACGGTATTTTTTTCAGAAGAACTGTTCTTGCCGCACGATACGGATGATATACATAAAAATGCAAGAATTGTGGCAGATAATTTATATTTCATAGAATCTCCTTTATAATTATGGTACTCATTTATTATAACATGAATCAGTGTCGAAGTAAAGACAAAACGATGACAATTTAAATAATATTATTAAAAAAGGTTGTAATTTGTAAAATGTTGTGGTATAATAGTTGAAAATGTACAATTTGTATGGAAAAGAGGGCTGAAATGGCAGTATTAAAATGTAAAATGTGCGGTGGAACTCTTAACGCTTCCGATAACGTGAACGTCTGTATATGCGAGTACTGCGGTACTGCACAGACAATAACCAAAACCCGCGATGAAATAAATACTAATCTTTTCAACCGTGCAAATAATCTGAGAATTAATCGCGACTTCGATAAGGCACAGGAAATATATGAAAGAATCGTTCAGGACAATCCTGATGATTCCGAGGCATACTGGGGACTCGTTCTCTGTAAATATGGTATAGAATATGTTACAGATCCGGCAACGGGAAAGAAGCTTCCTACCTGTCATCGGACACAGATGGAATCAGTACTTGCTGATATCGACTATAAATCGGCTATAAGCTATGCTGAACAGGCAAGAAGGAATCTGTACATCAGTGAGGCAGAGGAGATAGACCGGATACAGCGGAAAATCCTTGATATTGTACGCAATGAAAAAGGCTTTGATGTTTTTATCTGCTATAAGCAGACCGATGAAAATGGAAGAAGAACTCCTGACAGTGTTATAGCAAACGATATTTATCATCAGCTTGAACAGGCAGGAATAAAGGCGTTTTTTGCAGCTATAACACTTGAGGATAAGCTTGGACAGGAGTACGAACCCTATATATACTCTGCTCTTTCAAGTGCACGGGTAATGCTTGTTGTTGGTACAAAGCCTGAATATTTTCAGTCTGTATGGCTTAAAAATGAGTGGAGCCGTTTTCTTAAATTCGCACAGAATGATAAAAACAGACTGCTAATTCCATGCTACAAGGATATGGATCCTTACGATCTTCCTGAGGAGTTTGCTCACTTTCAGGCACAGGATATGTCGAAAATAGGCTTTATCAATGATGTTATCCGTGGCGTGAGAAAGGTTGTCGGAAATAGTGCAGAGGCTTCATACGCACAGGCTTCAAAATCTCATGACAGCAATGATTCAACGATAGATGAGCGTAAAATGCTCCAGAGAATATCTATTCTTTTCAATGCCAGCGACTTTGAAGGCGTTGAGGAATATTGCGACAGACTTCTTGACAGGGATCCCGATTATCCCAAGGCATATTATTATAAATTCCTTGCAGAGCATTACTGTCATGATCTTCAGGAGCTTTATTCTCCGCAGAAGGTCAGTGTACTTGCTGATTACTACATAAAGGGTTATGGATATGATGTCAGCGATGATCAGTTATACCGGAAAAGAGTACAGTATGTTCTTAAGCATTCTATAAAAAATGCGATGGCATTTTCAAGAGGAGCAGAGCATGAGGAATACGTTCATGCGTATGAAGGGATAGTTTCTTTGATAAGGAATGCAGTAAAAGAAAAAGAATCAGTCAGAATGGCAAGCGAAAGAATTATAAGGTTTCATTTCGATGAGAGTATAGAGAAACATAGTAATGCGAAGAAGAAGGTTATGCTTATATTTTTTATATTCTTCATGTTATTCTTCTTTTTGCCTTTCTTTATAGGCGTTTTATCCGTTTTCGGAAATGTTTCCGGAATTTTACCTGTGTTCTTTATTGTTTTTGTTGTAGCTATTATTATTATTATGGGGATAAAAAAATAGGGGGTGCATATGGCAGTATATAAATGTAAAATGTGCGGCGGCTCGCTTGAACCGGCACAGTCGGAAACAGTCTGCCGGTGCGGTTACTGCGGAACAGTACAGACGCTTCCGCAGACTGACAACGAAAAGCTGAGACAGCTCTTTGACAGAGCAAACAGCTTTCGGCTGAAAAATGATTTCGACAGTGCGGCGATGGTATATGAAAATATCATTACCGAATATCCGGAAGAAGCCGAAGCACATTGGGGAATTTGTCTATGCCGTTATGGTATAGAATATGTAAAGGATCCGAGAACCGGAAAAAGAATTGCGACCTGTCACAGAACGCAGTATCGTTCAATTCTGGAGGATCCGGATTTTGCAATGGCTGTACGCTATGCCGATGGTGCGGCGGAATCAGTCTATCGTGAAGAAGCGGCATATATAAATGCAGTTCAGCAGAAACTTCTTGATATATCGAGAAAAGAAGAACCATTTGATATCTTCATCTGTTACAAGGAAACTGACAGCGTTGGAA
This sequence comes from Ruminococcus sp., assembly GCA_017516465.1. GTDB lineage: Bacteria > Bacillota > Clostridia > Oscillospirales > Ruminococcaceae > Ruminococcus. The sequence goes on along the minus strand of JAFXCR010000006.1, from coordinate 14,804 downwards.
ACCGTACTACGGACAGTGTTATCGCACAGGATATTTACGAAGCTCTTGCTGATAAGGGTTACAGGGTATTCTTTTCGAGAATAACTCTTGAGGATAAGCTCGGAAAGGAATACGAACCATATATATTCTCAGCACTCAACAGTGCAAAGATAATGCTTGTAGTCGGCACAAAGCCAGAGAACTTCAATTCAGTATGGGTGAAAAATGAATGGGGAAGATATCTTGCTCTTGCGGAAAAGAGCGATGATAAGGATATCATACCGTGCTACCGTGATATGAGTCCATATGATCTTCCACAGGAACTTCAGGCACTCCAGTCACAGGATGTGTCAAAAGTCGGATATATACAGGATCTTATCAGGGGAATTGAGAAAATTCTCGGAAGTGATATGATGGCTGCTGCCGGAGGAACTGTTTTCAGTGCAGAGTCACTCGTCGAAAGAGCAAAGATCTTTCTGGAGGATGGAATTTTCGATCAGGCAGAGAAATACTGCGAAAAGGCACTTGATGCCGATCCGAAAAACGCAGAAGCATATCTTGGAAAGCTTCTTGCAGAGCTGAAACTTACTGATGAGAATCAGCTTATGAATGTCCGCAGACCAATAGGCAGAAATGATAATTACGAAAAGGCATACAGATTTGCTGACGACGCTCTGAAAAAACGTCTTTGTACATACGAAATGAATTCACGCTATCTCTATGCCGTATCTCTTACGGAAGGAAATGCTTCACAAAGCAATCTTGTCAAAGCGATAAGCATCTTTGAAACGCTTGGTGCGTACAGTGGTGCGGCAGAAGGAAAAAATCGGGCTGAAAGACAGCTTCGTGAGATAGGCGAGAATGATTATCTTGAAGCAAAGGCACTGGTTGAGAATTCTACTGACGGCAGAGATTATATCAAAGCCAAAAAGATTCTTGAAGAAGCCGGAGCTGACCCGAGAAGTGCAGATCTGATAGCCATATGCAATGAAAAGCTGGAGGAAAAATACCAGAAAGCATACGAACTGCTGAGGCACGCACACAGTGCGGATGATTTCTCATACGTTCAGAAGCTTTTTGAGGAAATAAACGGCTATAAGGATTCCGGACGTCATGCATTCACATGTGCTATGAAGTTCGATGAAACATCGGAATACGAACAGGAACATCTTGAAGAAGAACGGCGCAGAAATGAAGCTGTACTCATGGAAAAGGAACTTCTTGTAAGAGCAGCTGAAAATCAGATGCGTGAAAAGAAGAAAACCAGCATGGTGATTTTCTTCTCACTGATAGCGGCAGTTTCGGCGGCATTGACATTCAAGAACGCAGACAGCGCAATAAAGTATAATTTTGTACTTTTTGGTTCTGAACGACCGATGATAGTGATATTTTCCTGTATACTCGTGGCGTCGCTTATAATGATAGAGTGGGCGGCAAAAGGAACGGTAAAAATAAGCAGATGGCAGATGCAGAAACTTGCAATTGCCGTTGTAACGATCATGACAACGTATCTGGTATATAATACCACAGAATCGATAATATATGCAGCTGTTGTACTTGCACTTCATTGTGCAGCGGTATTTCTTGCAGTTGTTTCCGGAAAGCTTTACTATCGCAAAATAAAAAAGTAATTACATTAAAGGAGGAAAATAATAATGTTTGGTAAAAAAGACGAACCCAAGCTCCCTGATAATGGTGTTGCAAGCGTCATAATGTATGACGGTACATCTCAGGATCTTGTTCACAAGCATAAAATCGAGAACTTCAATCTCGGAACTCAGCTTATCGTTCACGAAGCACAGGAGGCTGTATTCTTCCGTGACGGTATGGCTCTTGACCTTTTCGGTGCCGGAAGACATACACTTGAAACACAGAATCTTCCGTTCTTTAACAAAGCGTTCCAGCTTCCTACAAATGCTGAAACTATATTCCACGCTGAAGTTTATTTTGTAAACAAGGCAGTCCAGATGGGAATAAAATGGGGTACAGACTCAAAGGTACGCTTCATTGAGCCGGAATCAGGACTTCCCATCGAAATCGGAGCTTGCGGTCAGTTCAGTTTGCTTGTAAATGATGCCAGAAAGCTTCTCATTAAGCTTGTTGGTACTGCTGACGGAATGTCTTACAGAGATATGTCGTCCAATACAAGTGAATATGGTCCCGCAGTATCAAAGTTCAAGGCAATGATAATCACAAAGGTTAAGAGCAGTCTTGCCAAGATCATCAAGAGCTGCGATATCAATATCCTTGAAATTGACGAGCATCTTGAGGAAATCTCAGACAGTCTCCGTGTAAACATCAACGATACGCTCGATGATTACGGTCTTATAATGCCGGAATTCTACGTTGAGACAGTTATGACTCCTGATGATGATCCGAATTACAGACGTCTTAAACAGCAGCACGCTGATATGTTCCTGAAGATCCGTCAGGAGGAAATCCTCAAGGCTGAGGCTGAAAAGGCAAGAGAGCGTATGGCTGTTGAGGCTGAAACAGAAGCTCAGCTCAAGGTTATTTCTGCTCAGGGTGAGGCACAGGCACTTCGTCTGAAGGCTGCTGCTGAGGCTGAAGAAATGAGAATGAAGGGCTTCACATACCGTGAACAGACAGCTCGTGAGATCGGTGTTGAAGCTGCCAAGAATATGGGCGGAAGTGCCGGCGGAAGCGCAGTAGGCGATATCGCTGGTCTTGGAATTGCACTCGGCGCAATGAGCGGCGTTGTTGACATGACAAAGAACGTTATGAATCCGATGACAGGAGCAATTTCAGAATCTATAAATCCGGCACAGGCAGATTCATGGATGTGCTCATGCGGAACAACCAACACAACAAAATTCTGCGGCGGCTGCGGAAAGCCCAAGCCACAGGCCGTAAGCCCTGATTCATGGGTATGCGGCTGCGGAACAAGCAATACAACAAAATTCTGCGGAAACTGCGGAAAGCCTAAGCCGGCAGACAGTGAATCATGGAAATGCACTGAATGCGGAACTGAAAACACAACTAAGTTCTGCGGTGGCTGTGGAAAGGCAAAACCGGAATCCGGTAAGTAAGGGAAGGGAGAATAATTATGAAAAATATTAGATCACAAGTTGTAGTCGTTCTGCTTATAGTGGCTGCGATTTTCTCGGCTGTAGTTTTTCTGGCACCCTTTGATAAATCCGAACCCACATTCTGGATTGGCTATATCGCAGAGCTTTTAGCAATTGCAGTTCAGATTCCAGTATTCAAACTTGCATATCCTGTCGGAACTGACCTTAAAAGCAAGGTTCTCGGATATCCTCTGTTCAAGATAGGTATTTCCTACCTTGTAGTGCAGACGATAATCAGTGCAGTTCTCATTATTCTCGGTGACGGCGGAAATGTTCCTGTATGGCTTGCATGTCTCATCTGCATAGCAGTTTTCGGAATCGCAATGCTTTTCGGAATGTCTGCAAACATGGCAAGAACTGCTATCACAAACCTTGAAACAACAACTGCTATGAATACAGGACTTATGAAGTCGCTTGCACTCAGAGCAAATAATCTTACAAACAAGACAACTGATCCTGCACTTCAGTCAGAGCTTAAAAAGCTTGCAGAAAAGATTACATACAGTGATCCTGTAAGCAGTCCGGCAATTGCTGATGCAGAGTATAAGCTCTCAACACTGTTCGGACAGCTTGAATCAGCTGTTTGCTCCGCACAGTATTCCGGAGTAAAGGAACTTTGCAAGTCAGTGAATATTGCACTCGATGACAGAAATACAGCTTGTAAGGCTTCAAAGTAATAGTAAACCAAGAAAATCCCATATCTCGCATTGTGTGAGATATGGGATTTCTTTATTTCTCGTCATTTTTTTCGTTGGTATCGTTGTCGCTTTTCTTTGAACGCTTAGCAGCAATGAGGTTGATAGCTGCAAGAATCAGACATAATACGCCCCAAACGATCAGGTCTTTGAATACAGAACCGGCAGAGGTAAAGGCAATCAATGCGGCTATTAAAAAAATAACTACTCCGGCGATTGATGGTCCTTTTCCAGTGTTTTTGCGACCGGATATCATAGTTATGGCGCCGGCGAGCATGAGAAAAGCAACGAATGCACCGCCTGAACCGCTTGATTCGCCGTTTTCTTCTAATGTATTAGCAACTCCGGCTGCACAAGATTGAAAAAGAACGAAACAAGATATAATTATTGTAAGAATACCAAGCACTAATTTTGTTGTTTTCATAATCCACCTCCTTTTGCATAAAATATACCGATTCGGGATAATTTTATTATACCATAATGGTATAATAATGTCAAGAACAATTAAAAGGTTTTTTTATGAGATTGAAGGAATTACGAAAATCAAGAAATATTACTCAGCAAAGGCTTGCTATTGAATTAAATCTAAATCAGAATTCTATCAGCCGATATGAAAGCGGTGAGCGTGAAGCCGATTATCAGACTCTTATTGCTCTGGCAGACTATTTTAATGTGTCAATTGACTATCTGCTTGAACGCACGGATAATCCGGTATTTTACCGATAAGAAAAAGGGACGTTTCATACGTCCCTTTTAATATTGTATTGAATAGAAGTCGTCTGAAATTCCGGAGGAGTGCTCAGTTGAAAGCAACATCCATGTTTTCAATTACAAGATAATCCGGAGAAACCGCCGGAACATAATATGCACCGAATTCCCTCATACCGTCAGCAAGTTTCATATCGCCTGTTCTTTCGGGATGAAGCTCAATAAGAAAACGATAATACGGCAGTGTATATTTATAGTCATTAGTGCGGTTGTAGCTGATTCCGGTAAAGAATATCTCATCTGTATTTATTCCGTCGGGGAGATAATGCTCGTCCCATACAGTAGTGTAGTAATCTCCGCTGATAAGTTTTTCATATGCCTCGTCATAGCTGATAACAGGGTACATTCCTGCGAATTCCTTGTAATCATAATTGTTGTATATAGAAATTGTGCTAAGCTTTCTGCCGCCATAGAAGTAAACCTTGCGCAAATTGTAGTTAATTAGCGCCGTCAGCGGATCTTCTGAATTGTCATAAAGAGCAAACGTTGTAAGCGGTTCATTGTAGATATCAAAATCAGTAAAAACTGTGGGCGTGGGGTTATCCATCCGTATGACATCCCTGTATTTTTCGCCCAGATATTCCAGCGATCTTTCCGCATGATCTTTGTCCGTCGTATTACAAATGTCATATTCCGGAGGAAGATCGACAGAATTTTCAAATTCAATATATATTCTGCTTGAATACGAGTACATTGAAAGCTTGATATTTCCTGCTTTTGCCTTATAATAGTCGCCGTTGGGATGCCTGTCGACAGGCGTAAATTCCTCGTCAGTAAGCAGACCGGCAACATCTTTCAGTCTTTCTTCCATTTCATCCATGGTATAAACGGGAAGATTTCCATGGCTATAAATTTCATTGCTGGGTTCTATAAAGACCGGAAGCTCCGTAAATTCGCAGTTTTCACGGCTTGGATTTCCGTCAAGAAGCGTGGAAACATCATAAGCCATAAAACCTTCAAAGCCCATTCCGCCGCCTCCTGGATCAGTCGTGCGGATAATTTCAAGCTCTCCGGTATTTTCAGGAAACTCAATAATTTCGCCGTATTTTTTAGTTTCAGAGACTGATTTTTCCGACTTTTTGTCGGGGATATTTTTTACTCCCTGCCATATGATAATGCCGGCTGCGGCAGTACCCATAGCTCCGATAAGTGCCCATTTAATGCGGTTTTTTGGGGGCTTTGGATTTGCTTCGGCAATGAATTTGTCATTCACATCGCCGAGCTGCTGCAAAAGTCTTTCGTTCTTTTTCATAGATAGATGCCCTCCTCATCAAGAAACTGCCGGAGCTTCTTTCGTGTCCGGAGCAGTGACATTTTGACTGCACCCTCGTTCATTGAAAGCTCCTCTGCGATTTTTTTCACAGGTATGATGTACCAATACCGCTTCATGAAAATGATTCTTGCGTTTTGTTCAAGAGCTTCAAGAAAGCGGTCAAGAGCGTCTTTAAGTTCCAAATCCTCAGCAACAGAGCCTGAATTCTGTTCCGGAATGCACTCAGAAAGTTCATCGAGACAGAGCGAAGTTTCGTTGTTTTTTCTTTTCTGAGAATGTTTTTTCCGCCACATACTGAGGGAGATATTTCTGACAATTTTTCCGAAAAATGCCGAAAGACAACAAGGCTTCTGCGGCGGTATGATGTCCCAGGCTTTCATCCATGTGTCATTGAGACATTCATCTGCGTCCTCACGACAGTGCAGGATGTTCATGGAAATAGTGCGGCAATAGAAACCGTATTTGCTGCGGGATTCTTTTATCGCTGACTGCGAACGCTCGAAATATAGCGAAATTATAGCGGCGTCGTCCATGTCATCAACTCCTTTCACTCTTATAGACGCAGAATATCACCAGCAGGTAACAGGATTCTGAAAATAATAAAAATACAGGGAAAACCTCGGAGAGGTCTTCCCTGATAAGTACGAAAGCTTTTATTTTACTTCAACAGTCCAGCCGAAGGTATCTTCAATCTTACCCCACTGGATACCAGTCATTGTATCATAGAGCATCTGTGAGATATTGCCGATTTTATTGCCGTTGATTTCCATTACCTTATCGCCCCATTTAAGGTGGCCAACAGGGGAGATTACAGCAGCAGTTCCTGTACCGAATACCTCATTAAGCTTGCCTGCATCGTAAGCGTCGGAGATTTCCTGAATAGAGATTCTTCTTTCAGAAACAGGAATTCCCTTAGACTTGCAGACATCAAGAGCAGATTTTCTTGTAATTCCGGGGAGAATACTTCCCTGAAGTGCCGGAGTTACAACTTCGCCGTCGATAACGAAGAAGATGTTCATAGCACCAACTTCTTCAATGTACTTCTGCTCAACGCCGTCGAGCCAGAGAACCTGAGCGTAGTTCTGCTTGTGAGCCTCATCCTGACCGATAAGAGATGCAGCGTAGTTTCCGCCTGTCTTAGCGAAGCCCATACCGCCTCTTACTGCACGGACATACTTGTTTTCAACGTAGATATCAACGGGGTTGAGACCGCTTTCGTAGTAAGCACCGGAAGGAGAAAGAATGATCATAAAGAGATAGTGATCACCGGGCTTTACGCCGAGGAAGGGATCGCAAGCGAAGATGAAAGGTCTGATATAGAGGGATTCGCCGTCATTTGCTGGAACCCAGTCCTTTTCGATTTTAAGAAGTTCCATAAGGCATTCCATGCCGAGTTCAACAGGAAGCTCAGGAATAACAAGTCTGTCGTTTGAACTGTTGAGTCTCTTGAAGTTTTCTTCAGGACGGAAAAGCTGGATTTTGTTGTCAGCAGTTCTGTAAGCCTTGAGACCTTCAAAAACAGTCTGACCGTAGTGGAGACACATAGCGGCAGGGGAGATCTCAAAATTGCCGTAAGGTCTGATCTCAGGATCATGCCAGCCCTGACCTTCATCGTAGGGCATTACGAGCATATAGTCAGTGAAGATGTGTCCGAAGCCGAGCTTATCGCCGGGCTGGGGTTTGTTTTTTAAAGTTTCTGCTTTTGTGAATTTGATTTCCATTTTATTCAACCTTCTTTAATTAAAATATGAATCAGTCGTTTACTGAGAAGTATCGCTTCTCATACAGTCTTTTGCAGACGATTGCTGCTGCTGTTGTCAGACCGGCAGTGCATATTACAGCGGCTGATACAGCTATGAGGATTTTTCCTTTTTTCATAAGAAACTCCTTTACATAAACTATATTTTATTATAACATATTTATGGATAAATTTCTATAAAAAATTTATTGTGATATTCAACGAAATTGATGGTTTTATTTTGTTGAATACAGATAATTATGCGTCAAAAACTCTTACTCTGAGCTTTGCACCAAGCTTTTCAGCGATTTCTCTTGAAGCCGTGATCTGTTCTTCGGGGATAACATCAACCACCGACATAACTACCTCAGAACTGCCGTTTTTCACGCAGTCAGCGGTAAATTTCTGCATAGCTTCAAAGGCATTGTCATACTTCGGACGTGTAACCTTCATGTATTCGTCTTTAGTTCCGGCATTGAGACTGACTGATATCACATCAATAACGGCACAGAGATCATCTGCGATAGAGCGGCTGTTGATAAGATCACCGAGACCGTTTGTATTGATTCTGAGACGTGTACTGTCGCCGAGCTTCATGCGGAGCCACTGTGCTGTTTCGAGAAGCACGTCAAGGCGGCAGGTAGGCTCTCCGTAGCCGCAGAAAACAATTTCACTGTAAGAAGAAAGATTACGGGTACTGAGATCAGAAATGATTTCCTCCATTGACGGGTCGTGTTCCAGCCAGAGAGGATCAGAGCCGTAAGCACCGTCTGCGTGATTTCTTATGCAGAATGTACAAGCACATGGACACTGATTTGTTATATTCAGATAAAGATTGCTTCCTACCTCATAGGAAATTGTCATTGCTTTCATGTTTATTCTCCTTAATCTGTATAAATTCTTGGCACACGCTTGGAAATTCCGCATACTACCTCATATCCGATAGTTCCGTAGATTGAAGCAAGCTCGTCTGCAGTAATAGTTTCATTTCCATCGGTACCTATAAGTGTAGCGATATCACCGGGACGTACATCCGGTATATCGGTTACATCGATCATAAGCTGATCCATGCAGACTCTGCCGACAATTCTGCATCGTCTGCCGTGAACGAGAATTTCGCCCTTTGAGGAAAGCTGCCGTGAATAACCGTCCGCATAGCCGATAGTCACAGTAGCAACACGCATTTCGCCGTCTGCCCTGAAAGTCCGTCCGTAGCTCACACAGGTTCCGGCGTCTATGGTCTTGACATGAGAAATAACGGCTTTAAGGGACATAACAGGTATAAGCCCATCCGGAATATCAAGGCTGATATCCGGATGAAGTCCGTAAATTATAATTCCGGCACGGGAAAGAGTACTCTTTGAACTATTTCTGTAACAGGTAGCGGCACTGTTCATGAAATGGACGTGCGGAAGCTTTATTCCCGATTTTACAAGGCAGTCGTATGTATCTGTAATGAATTTCTCCTGCTTGTCGGTGTAGTCGATATTGTCAGGATCATCGCTGTCAGCAACGGCAAAATGAGTGTAGATTCCTTCGGCTGAAAGCTTTTCAAGACGGCAGATTTCAGCGATTTCCTCAGCACACTTCTCCGGTGTTTCGTGACGCAGACCGATTCTTCCCATACCGGTATCTATCTTGATGTGACAGCGTAGTTCGCCCGATATGCAGGAGCAAAGCTCTTTTGCGTACTCAGCGGAAACGATTCCCTGAATGATGTTGTAGTGCAGAAGATCATCTGCATATTCGGGAGGAGTATAGCCGAGAATTAGTATCTCAGCATCGGGACAGCACAGGCGTACCTCCACAGCTTCGTCGATATTTGAAACTGCGAAATATTTTATTCCGCATTCCTTTTCAAGACAATTTACCACTCTTTCGTAACCATGACCGTATGCGTCAGCTTTGACAACAGCCATAATTTCTGTATCAGGGGAGTTAAGCTTCTTTATTACGCTGATATTATTTTTCAGAGCACTCAGCGATATATCCGCCCATGCTCTGTGAAGATGTCTTGGTTGTGACATTGCCAGATCCTTTCTTTATTCTGAAAAAACTCTTGAAATATATATATTTGTATGGTATAATTATTTTCAGCAGTTTCTTTATAGAAACAATTCTGTAAATACTATTATATCACAAATGCAGAAAATTGCAATAGCATAGGAGACTGTTGATGAAAAAAATTAAGCAATACCTTACAAATAACAACTCATATTATTGTGCGGTATTGCTATAAGAAATAATTTATTATTAGGAGATAACAGCCATGTCAAAGAAAAAAAGCGGACACATAGCAATACCTTTTCTCGCAACCCTATTTATAGGACTCATTATTATCGGCGGAGCTGCAATGCTGCTGATAAAATATCTGAATAAAGAAGAACCATTGAAAGAAGCTCCTGCAAAGGATGTGCAGATCGTAACTGAGGAGGATAATCATACCGTTCTTCTGATACTTTCCACACCGGATAAGGACTGCAAATCCACATTCCTTCTTATGAGATCAATGCCGGTGGATAAGAAGATCCTGTTTGTCGGAATTCCGTCCAATACCATAGCTGTTATCGACGGAAAACAGCAGAGTATGGAAGGAGCCTTCAAAGTGGACGGAAAGGGAGCAAAAGCGGCAGAATTTGTTGAAGCAGTCATGGGGATTCCGGTTGAACGCTACATGACATTTGATTCCGATTCGTTCAGACGTGTCTGTGATATGACAGGCTGCGTCAAACAGTATCCGGTAGATATCCAGTTCGGCGGATTCAGTGGTGACGGCTCCAGAGAGAATCTCAACAGCGAGCAGATGGAAACATATGTTACATATTCAATGTTCACTAACGGAGAAAGCGACCGTGCCTTCAAGGCGGCGGCTCTCATGCAGTATATGGTAAATGGTGCAGACGCTCAGGCAGTTGCGGATCGTCTGGATGCCAATTTTGATCAGATAATAAATCACAGCGGAATTTTCACAAATATCACAAGAGCTGATTATACTAAACTCAAGTACTCTATAAAGTATATGTTTGAGTGTGCGGCAGAATACAGAATCCAGCCGGCTATGGCATATAAGCTTAATAGCGGAAAAGATGCCGGAAGCGATTTTATTATGAGCAACGTTCAGATAGAAGAACTGAAAAAAGATTACTTTACAGATGCGGAGTAAGTTATGAACGGAATTTTTGATACACACGCTCACTATGCTGACAGTGCTTTTGATGACGACAGAAGGATGATTCTTGAAAAGCTTCCGTCTCAGGGGATAGAGCTTGTGATGCTTGCTTCATCGGGAATTGATGATACACGAATGAATTCAGAGCTTGCGGCACAGTATGGATACATATATGCTGCGGCAGGAATTCATCCGGAAAGTGCTGATGATTTTCCGGAAAATTATATTGATATCGTCCGTGATACAATAAAGAACAATCAGAAAATAAAGGCAGTCGGTGAGATAGGTCTTGACTATCACTACGATGGCTATGACCGTGACCGTCAGATAATGCTTTTTACACAGCAGCTTGAACTCGCACGGGAACTGTTTCTGCCGGTGATTGTTCACAGCCGAGACGCATGGGAAGATACTATGGATATCCTGAAAAAATATCGTCCCAGAGGCGTTGTGCACTGCTTCAGCGGTTCGGCAGAAATTGCCGCAGAGATAAATAAACTTGGAATGTATATCGGATTTACTGGTGTTCTGACATTCAAGAACGCAAAGAAAGCAATTAGGGCGGTTGAAGTGATTCCTACGGACAGACTTCTTCTGGAAACTGACTGTCCGTATATGGCTCCTGTTCCGTTCAGAGGAAAACGCTGTGACAGCTCGATGATTCCCTTTACAGCTGAGAAAATGGCTGAAATAAAGGGTGTAAGCACACAGGAGATGATAGATATCGCCTGTGCTAACGGAAAAAAATTATTTGATATCTGATAAAAGGTGGAATGCAAATGTACTATTGCTGCGGAATAACTGACAAGGGAATAATGCCTCATAACGAAGATGCAATGCTCATAGGAGATAATGTTCTTACTGAAGGGAGTTTAAGTCAGGATATTCACGAGCCTTTTATTGCAGCCGTTTCTGACGGCGTATCTGGTGAGCTTGGCGGCGAGCTTGCTTCAAAAATGAGTCTTGAACTTATCCGCGATATGCATTACAGCGGAATAATACGTCTTGATATACGTCTCCATGAGATTCACCGACAGCTTGCGGAATACAGCCGCCAGAATCCGGAGAGCCATAATATGCAGGCTACTCTTTGCGGAATTGCCGTAGACGAGGCAGGAGGAATACTTTCCTTCAACGTGGGAGATTCAAGATTATACCGTGTCCGTCAGGGAAGAATCACACAGATTTCGAGAGATCAGTCGCTGGTGCAGCTTCTTTACGAGGAGGGAGCTATCACAACTAAGCAGAGACGTACTCACGTTCACAGAAATATTATCTTTCCGGCGTTCGGAAATGTAAATACAGTTCCTAAGATAGACATTGTTTCGGTTGAAGGCGGAATGGAACACGGCGATGTTCTTCTGCTCTGCACCGACGGAATATCCGATTATCTCTCTACGCTGGATATAGAGGAAATTATGGAACTGCCGAAGCCTCTGCCCAAACGTCTTGAAATGCTCAGGGATGAAGCTCTTGCAAGAGGCGGCAAGGATAATATTACTGCAATAGGAATTGTAAAATGCTGATATAAAGAGAAAGACTGTACATTTTTGCGTACAGTCTTTTATGTTTGTCTCAGATGTAAGGATTCTTTTTGAAAAAAGTAAAAAGGTATTGTTTGTTTTTTTGTGCAATCATACAATATTGTGTTATATAAATTATATTTATATTGGATATATTGACGTATATGGTCTGCTGTGGTATGATATAAATGTAAAGGTGGATATCCATACACGTCTTGATTAACAGGAAGGAGAATTTTTATGAAAAAAAGATTAATTACAGCTGCTCTTTCAATGGCAGTTGCAGCGGCTTCTCTTTCGTTTTCAGCCTTTTCTTCTGATGCCAAATATGATTATGCAGACAATTCAAGTACAGTATTTTTTGAAAATTTAAAAGAAAATTACATGGAAGTAGATTTTTCTATGTTCAGATGCAGTCTGACGGAAGGTACTTTCAGGGATTATCACCATGACAGCCTTTATTTCGGACGCACAGACTCCGGAAGATACGCAATGATAGGTCTGATAAATCAGCCGGATATTCTCTTTGTCGGTTGTAATGAAGGATTTGACTCTGGCTGATGCGGTAGCTATTATGCAGTCTGTGGGAAATCCTGACGAATACGTTCTTAGCGTACAGCAGAAGTTCAATGCTGATTTTTCCGGAAATGGTGACGGCGTTACAAATATGGATGCTCTTGAAATCCAGAAAAAGCTTCTCAAACTTGAATGATATCAGAATAAACCGAAACGCCGCATTTTTTGCGGCGTTTTTGCTTATAAAAACGTATATTCCATAGCTCAATGTACATACGGAGTGTCATTTTTATTACAGAATAATTAAATTATGTAATTTCCTCTTGAAAAAATAAATAAAATGATATATAATAAAAATGCAGAGTTATTTCTGCTGCTGATATAAGGGATTAAAACTAAAGAAAGGGGGAAATCTCATGTTTGAAGTATTGTTCTGGGCAGCAGTATTTGTGGCTTTTGTTGTGGCAGAGCTTGCAACTGTACAGCTTATATCTGTGTGGTTTGCACTCGGCGCTCTCGTTACGATGCTCTTTACCGTGATATTTGAGGGAACTACGCTGCTTTCACAGCTTGGTGTATTCATAATTGTATCCGGAATTTTTCTGCTTGTTACATTTCCGTGGCTCAAAAAGAGACGTAATAAAGGTCATGTTTCTACAAATCAGGAGCTTTACGTCGGCATGACTGCTACGGTTATCGAGGAGATAGACCGTGACAAGGGTACAGGACGTGTCAGACTCGGCGATGTGGACTGGAATGCAGTTCCGCATAACGAAGGACAGATTATTCCTGTGGACAGTATAGTAGTCATCAAAAAGGTGACAGGTACAAGACTGTCAGTATCATTAAAAAATAAAACAAATGTATAATCGGAGGTAAATATGGACATTATCGGAATTATAGTTGCATCAGTAATAATTTTTCTTCTCATTGTTATCATCAGAAGCTTCAGGATTGTTCCTCAGGCTCATGTATTCGTAATTGAAAGACTTGGTTCATTCCACGCTGAATGGGAAACAGGTATTCATGTACTTGTACCGTTCATCGACAGAATTGCCGGCAAGGTTTCACTTAAAGAAAAGGTTGTTGACTTCAAGCCGCAGCCTGTTATCACAAAGGATAACGTTACAATGCAGATAGATACAGTTGTATTCTATCAGGTTACAGATGCAAAACAGTATATCTACGGTGTTGAAAGACCTCTCGCAGCTATCGAGAATCTTTCTGCTACAACACTCCGTAATATCATCGGTGAAATGGAACTCGACGCAACTCTAACATCAAGAGATATCATCAATACAAAGATTACTTCGATCCTCGATCAGGCTACTGACCGCTGGGGTATCAAGGTAAATCGTGTGGAGCTTAAAAATATTCTTCCTCCTCGTGAGATTCAGGATGCCATGGAAAAGCAGATGAAGGCTGAACGTGAGCGTCGTGAGAAGATTCTTCAGGCAGAGGGTGACAAGAAGTCACAGATCCTCGTTGCAGAAGGTGAAAAGGAATCACAGATTCTTCGTGCTCAGGCTAAGAAGGAAGCACAGATTCTTGAAGCTGAAGCTCAGAAACAGGCAATGATCCTCAGAGCTGACGCTGTAAGAGAGCAGAAAATCCTTGAAGCTACCGGTGAAGCAAAGGCTATTGAAATGGTACAGCAGGCTCTTGCAGACAGTATCGTTAAGCTGAACAGTGCTAATCCTAATGAGAGAGTTATTCAGCTCAAGTCTCTTGAATCCTTCGCTAAGGCAGCTGACGGAAAGGCTACAAAGATTATCATTCCCAGCGAAATTCAGGGACTTGCTGGTCTTGCAGCCGGACTTAAAGGCGTTATCGGAAACGATACTCCCGAACAGTAATAACATGAAATAACATTGTTTAGTTATAGCAGTATGTTGATAGGAGTTTTATGAGTATTATTGAGGAAAACCCTTTTGAAAAAGGGTTCTCCCAACGGGAGCCTGTCCCCTCTGGCAGCATAGCTGCCATCTCCCCACTTAGTGGGGAGTAATCCTCAAACTCCTTTCCTAAAACTTTCAGTATTAAATTTCCGCCTG
>JAFXCR010000005.1 GCA_017516465.1 Ruminococcus sp. | reverse complement strand
TGGCTTATTCCGGCTGAAATGGCGGCTCTGGCAAAATCCGGAGTTGAAAATATCATCTGCGCCCAGCCTTTCGGATGTCTGCCTAACCATATCGTCGCAAAGGGAATGTCCCGTGCTATTAAACAGGATAATCCGAATGCCAATATCGTGCCTATTGATTACGACCCCGGCGCAACAAGAGTTAATCAGGAAAACAGAATCAAACTCATGCTTGCAAATGCACGCCTCTGACCTGAAAACCAACCCCTTCTGGAGTCACTTCCGGAGGGGGATTTTTTTGTTTTTGAAGTAGGAAAAAAATATTAAAAATAGTATTGACAAGTACAGAAATCCGTTGTAAAATAATAATATATCAGATAAAAAAATGATAGAAAAAAGAGAGAAAAAAATATAAAAAAGAACAAAAGGAACAAAGGGGTAGTATAATGGTATTCAGCAGCTTGGAGTTTATTTTTATATTCCTTCCTGCATTTTTTATTGTATACGGAATTGTGCCGAAAAAATACAAAAACGCTGTTATTTTTGCAGGGAGCGTTATTTTTTACGGCATGGGTGTTGGCAGTCCGGTATATATAGGGCTGTTTCTTCTCACGATGCTTTTCAATTTCATCGTTGGACAATTTATTGAAAGCTACCGGCGGGCAGGGAGATTCTGGCTTACTTTTGGTGTAGCTTTTAACTTTTGGTGGCTGATTTTTTTCAAATACTGGGGCTTCGGAACAGAAAATATAAATACTCTTTTCAACTCATCGCTGACGGTGAAGGATATTATCCTTCCTATTGGCATCAGCTTCTATACATTCCAGAACGTTTCGTATATCATCGACGTATACAGGCGTAAAATAAGAGCTGAAAAGAACTTCATAAATTATGGTGCGTACATAAGTATGTTCCCTCAGCTGATAGCCGGACCTATTGTTACATACGGGACGGTCGCAAAACAACTCAGGCACCGTACTCACAGCATAAAAAACGTAGAGGACGGACTCAAGACCTTCACTATTGGTCTTGGATACAAGGTTCTTCTGGCAAATCAGCTATCCGGTCTGTGGAAGGATATAGCAACAATCGGCTTCGGTACAATATCAACAAGGCTTGCGTGGATGGGAGCCTTTGCGTATTCGTTTCAGCTTTACTTCGACTTTTGCGGATATTCGCTCATGGCTATCGGTCTTGGCAGAATAATGGGCTTTGAGCTTCCTCAAAACTTTAACCATCCGTATATTTCCAGAACGATGACAGACTTCTGGAGACGCTGGCACATGACGCTCGGCTCGTGGTTCAGGGATTACGTTTACATACCTCTGGGCGGAAACAGAAACGGTAAATCCGCAATGATTCGCAATACCTTCGTTGTGTGGCTCTTTACCGGATTATGGCACGGTGCAAGCTGGAATTTCGTTCTGTGGGGAATGGTACTGTTCGTTATAATCATGCTGGAAAAATTCTGTTTAGGAAAACTACTCAATAGGTTTGCAATTATAGGTCATGCGTGGATGATTGCAATTATTCCCATAACATGGCTGATATTTGCCATAACCGATTTCGATCAGCTCAGAACGTATCTGAACCGTCTGCTCCCCTTTACGCACGATAAGGAAACAGTCCTCTTTGAAAAGGATTACGCAAAGTACTGGGGAATATATGCGAAATATCTGATAGCCGGCGTGATCTTCTCAACGCCGATTCCAGAACGCATCTATAAAAAAATAAAAAAATCAGTATTCTGTTCCCTTCTTCTGCTGACAGTGTTCTGGGCGTCAGTATACTGTATGTATAAAGGCATGGACGATCCGTTCATGTATTTCAGATTCTAAAAATAAATAAAATGTAGAACAAAAAGAAAAATTCAGGAGAAAAAAAATGAATAGATTCAAGCAGTGTACATATTCAATCATTCTCATCCTTACCTGCGTGGTAGCGTCGCCGATGATTTTCAGGCAGATCTGGACAACCAGTGCCGAAAAAAAGAAGGAAAACAAGGTGAGCATTGAGGATATCGACATTTCAAAGGGACTCGAAGAACAATCCGGTAAACAGGAGACTTCCGGCTCTGACATCAGCGGAGTACAGCAGAATACTGCGGCATCCTCTGCAAACGGCAATCACAGTAATCCGGCAAGCGAGCCAATGGCTTCGACCTCTGCTGAGGAGACAACGGAGCAGATCTACTATCGGGGATTCGTTCAGGGAGATTACTCGTATTTCGATAATGCTCTGTTTATCGGCGATTCCCGTACAGTGGGAATCCGTGAATATGGTTCTCTCGGCAACGCTGATTTCTACTGCGAGGAAGGTCTCAGCACCGCAGATGCAAAAAAATCCAGTGCCAACGGCGAACTGAGTAAGCTTCTTTCATCCGGAAAGTACAAGAAGGTATACGTTATGCTCGGTATCAACGAGGTCGGAAATGATCTCGACGGTACTTTTGCAATCTATAAAGGACTCATTGAAAATATCCGTGTGAAGGCTCCTGAAGCGATAATATTCATTCAGGCGAATATGCACGTTACATTTGATACACAGTCTAATTCTGTCAACAACGAGAGAATAAATGCTCTTAATAATAAAATCAGTACACTTGCCGACAGTCAGAAGATATTCTACATAGATGTAAACGACATATTTGACGACGACAAGGGAAATCTTGAAGCAGGCTATACCAGTGACGGTATTCATGTCTATGCTGCTGCATATCCCAAGTGGTGCGAGTGGTACTGTCAGAAGACAATACCTGTATCATAAGAAAATAAGAAACGCTCTCCATCAGGTGATACGGAGAGCGTATTTTTTGATATTTTCTTCAATTCGATAGACATCCTGTATTAGTTGCTGTTCTTTAAGCCGGAAACTTTAAGCTCGCCGTTTTCTGCGTCAACTGCGATACGGTCTGTTTCCGATGCGTTGTCAATAATGATTTCAGCAATCTTATCCTCGATATCCTGCCTGATAACACGTCGGATATCTCTTGCACCGTATGACTTTCCGAAAGCCTTTTCTGCGATAAGCTCCAGAGCAGCTTCGGAATATTCAAGAGCAATATTCTTTTCGGAAAGCGGCTCCTTCATTTCGTCAAGCATGAGAGCTGCGATTCTTGCGTAATCCGTCTTTTCAAGCTGTCTGAACACAACTATCTCGTCGATACGGCTGATGAATTCTGGACGGAGAAAATCACGAAGACCCTTTATAGCCTTGTCTTTAGATATTTCATTTATCGTTCTGTTGAATCCTACGCCTGTGGATTTATCGGTAGACCCCGCATTGGAGGTCATACAGATAATGGTATTTTCAAAGTTTACTGTTCTGCCGTGAGCATCGTCAACTCTGCCCTCGTCAAGAATCTGCATGAGGATATTCATGACATCCGGATGAGCCTTCTCAATCTCATCAAAGAGAATAACGGAGTAAGGTCTGCGGCGGACTTTTTCAGTAAGCTGTCCTGCCTCATCGTAGCCGACATATCCCGGAGGAGAGCCAATCATTCTTGCAACGGAATGTTTTTCCATATATTCCGTCATATCAAGACGGATAAGCGGTTCGGGAGAATCGAACATTTCCTGTGCCAGAGACTTTACAAGCTCTGTTTTGCCAACTCCGGTAGGTCCCACGAAAATGAACGATGCTGGTCTGCGACGCTTGCTGAGACGCACTCTTGTACGCTTTATCGCCTTTGCAAGAGTTTCAACAGCTTCATCCTGACCGATAACGTGTTTTTTAAGCTCACTTTCAAGTCTTGCTATTTTCAGGAACTCAGTTTCTGCGATCTTGCTTGCCGGAATACCAGTCCACAGCTCAACCACCTTGGTGATATCTTCTTCAGTAACCTGAATATTTTCTGCCTTTTCCCGAAGCTTTTCAGCGTCCTCACGGGTATGAATAAGCTTTCCCTTAACTTCTGCCAGAGCCTGATAATCAATCTCGTTTTGTTCTGAGATAGTTTTTTCCATTTCTTCAAGAACACTGATTTCCTTGCAGAGCTTTGCGTAATCGGCAATTTCGGGGGAGCGTATGCAGGCTCTTGCACATCCCTCGTCCATAAGGTCGATAGCCTTGTCGGGCAGGAAACGGTCTGTGATATATCTTTCAGAGAGAACAGCACACACTCTGATAAGGTAATCGGAGATATGCACCTTATGATACTCCTCATAATGTTTCTTTATGCCGAGCAGAACGTCAACGGTATCCTCAATAGTAGGTTCGCTGACTGTAACAGGCTGGAAACGTCTTTCAAGGGCGGAATCCTTTTCGATGTACTTTCTGTATTCACCGAAAGTTGTTGCACCTATAACCTGAACCTCACCTCTTGAAAGTGCAGGCTTGAGAATATTCGCAGCGTTCATTGAGCCTTCAGAATCTCCGGCACCCACAAGGTTATGAACCTCGTCGATAAAGAGAATGATATTTCCCTCACGCTTTACCTCGTCTACAAGACCTTTCACACGGCTTTCAAATTGTCCGCGGAACTGAGTTCCGGCAACAAGAGCTGTCAGATCAAGGAGATAAACCTTTTTATCCTCCAGATTGAACGGAACATTTCCCTCGTTAATACGCTGGGCGATACCCTCTGCGATTGCGGTTTTTCCGACACCGGGCTCACCGATAAGACAGGGATTGTTCTTTGTTCTTCTTGAAAGAATCTGGACAACACGGGCTATTTCCTTATCACGTCCGATAATTGTATCAAGCTGACCATCAGCTGCTTTCTGTGAAAGATTGGTGCAGTAGCTGCTGAGGAACTTAAGCTCCTTCTTTTTTTCCTTTCTGCCGAAGATTCCCTTTTTTCCACCCTTTTCATTACCACTGTCCTTAGCGTTGTTTTTTTCAGAGGGAGCAGAATCATTACTGTCGCTTTCAGATTCATCGCTGTTTATACTGAACATATTTGAGATAAAATCAGGCATCAGACCAGAGCCGCCCATTTCAAAGCTGTCGCCGTCGAGCATACTCATCATCTGCTCGGATATCTGATCAATTTCATCACCGGTTATGCCCATTCTATTCATATATTCCGTCACCTGCGGGATATTTCTTTCCCTTGCACAGGAAAGGCAGAGTCCCTCGTTCTTCTTTTCGTTTCCCTGCATCGTAGTGATAAACACAACGGCGGGTCTTTTTTTGCAGTTGCTGCACATTGGTATCATTAAGCAGAATCCTCCTGTTGACTATCAAAGATTTAAAGTGATAAAGTTATATATATGTCTGAACAGATGTGTGTTGTCAATTGCCTCGTTATTGAAAAATAACATTTTATTCTCGCCGCAGATAACGTTAAGACGTATGCAGGCGGTTATGAACACAACGATTACCAGACCAAGCAGAATACCGACAACTCCGCCGCCGATATGCGATCCGAGACTCTGGAAGCCCGGCGTTTTGAAGGTTGTATTTGTCAGCAGTATTGTAATACCGATTATCACCATAAGAATAGAAATGAAGCTGATAAGCCGGACAATGCTTTTGTATGGTCCTGCTGTGTATTTGTCGGCTATGTATTCTGCTGCTGCACTGCGATCCTCATGTTCAAGGAGCAGTGGGATAAGCTCATCCATCTGCTTCGGCTTGTCGATGATACTTCTTAAAGCTGTTTCTGCCGCATAGGTATTCAGCTCGTCGTCTACGATATTGCTGATATAAACACCATAGGCTTTATGAAGCCTGTTGTAGAATAATTTTTCATTTTCGATCTTGCCTGTGTAGATACTTGAAACATACTGATAGATTTGCTTGTCATAGCTGTATCCCAGACTGTTCTTCTCGATATAGATTTTCTCCATGCGGTTATAGCTTATTTCACCGTTGAAATCAAATTCAGTCTCGATGAGATTTATTGAGTCCATAATGAAATCAATTTCATCCAGTGTTGTTTTTAAATTTTTTATATTGCTGTTTCTTATACTGTTTTTATATAGTACGTTTGCGATGGAACCGCTTACGGAAAATGCAATCACGACTGCCAGAAAATATCCTGAAAAATGCAGAAGTGATTTGAAAATTCCTCTTTTTGCTGACAGATATACCATTACAAGTATTACTGCCACAAAGAGTACGTCATAGAACCACCAGAATTGTGAACCCATAATTTTTGTCTGACATGGTGCTGTACCACGTCAATCCTCCGTTTTATCAAGATCCCGTATCGTAATCAATACGGTCTATTTTGTCATATCCTTTAAGGAAAATATGATCGTCGCTTCTGACAAAGCCTGAATATGAATCGTTGACTGCTGCTGTCGAGCGAAGATTTCCCTTAAAGTCGTATGCAAGAACTTCTTCCTGAGTAAGAATATATGCCAGCCCCCGGAAAACAGATACTGCCACAGCCGGAGATTCCAGCTCAACGACAAGGGGAGTCTTTCCGTTTCCTGAGAAAAGAGCCGCCGTATATACACGTCTGTCATCGTTGTTGATGACTACTGCCGATTTTCCACTCATGCTTGCTCCTGATACGCATTTGCCGTCGTATTCATAATAGGAGCTTATCTGTCCGTCCGGATCAATATATCCGCAGGCGGTATCGCCGTAGATGAAGGTTCCCTCAGAAGAACCGAATATCTCGTAGGCACAGGCGTTGAATCCGGGTGAAGTCCATTTTTCTCCCTTCTTGCTGAAGCTTATTTCCCTGATTTTAGTGGTAAGCTGTCCGTTTTCTGCCGAAAGGAAGCCTAAAACACACCCCTTGCTTTCGTCAATGAAGCTCAGGTCGATAAGCATATCGGTACATTTACGCTCGTAGATGAGAGTTCCTTTTTTGTCGTATACCTTTAGCTCACAGCTGTAATCGTCAGATTCAGTAACAACAGCTGTAACTCCATCGGAGCTGAGCCTTGCAAAATATATGTTATTGTCGTAGCTGCGGCTGTAAAAAACTTCCTCCTCGTCCTCAACAGAGAATTCATTTCCACCGCTTTCGTAGACAAGAGCCTTTCCGTTTGCGACGCACAGCTTTGGATTTGTATATGTGTGCTGACGCTTTTTGAGCAGACTTCCGTCAATATCATATATGTAAAGGTTAGTATCGCTCTGAACCATTATGCGTTCTACGGTATAGCGTATCTGATAATTTTCTCCGCCGTCCACCTCAATGGGGAAGTTTCCCTCAGCGAGTCTGCCGGAATTGACAATTGTTTTGTAATGATTGCCCCAACCCTTTACTATCGGGAGCCACAGACTTCTTGTAACGAACAGTACTGTCAGAAAAATTGCAATTATAAGGAATATAAGCAGTTTCTTTAATCGTCGCTGCCTGATTTTCCTGTTTTTCATATCGACTATATCGTTTTCGTCATACATTCTCGGCAAGAAGCCTCACCCCTTTCTATAATTCATCAGCAGAATAGAATACACGGTTGAGATACAGTCCGTGCGCCATAGCAGTTCTGCCGGCACGGAGTCTGTTTTTTGCACTGAGTATCTCAGGGATATCATCAGGAGATATTCTTTTTTCACTTACATCTATAAGCGTTCCTGCGATTATTCTAATCATATTATACAAAAAACCGTTGCCTTTTACAAGCATTGTCACTGAATCTCCACAATTTTCTATTTCCAATGAATATATTGTCCTCACCGTTGTGGAAACATTAGTACAGTCGGCACAAAACGAAGCAAAATCATGTTCGCCTACAAGATACCCTGCCGCTTTTCTTGCCGCTTCAATATCAAATTTCCGTCTGTAATGGAACATCAGATCAGGAGCAAAAGGATTTTTTGATTCGCTGCAGTGCATTTTGTATATATACTCCTTGCCCACACAGTCGAATCGTGCGTGGAAATCAAGGGGTACATCCTCGCAGCTGAGGATTGATATATCATCGGGAAGCTCGCCGTTTACGCCTCTCTGAAAGCCAAGACACGATATTGTGCTGTTTGTCTTTACATTGAAGCAGAAATTATTTGCGTGCACTCCCGTATCTGTCCGTGAACAGCCTGTTATCGTTACCGGCTCGTTGAGTACCTTTGAAAGATGTTTTTCAAGCGTTTCCTGAACAGTCACTGCGTTGCTCTGCCGCTGAAAACCGTGATATTCAGTTCCCCGATAGGCTGTCATTACTTTCAGATTTCTCATTCTCTGCCTCCGCTTCTGTTTCCGCTGTAAATTCCGGAATTTCTTCTGTTCTGCCGAACTGATCGTATATCTGTATATCCTGAGACGCTTCGGAAATATCCGTCTCATCGGTCAGTTCGTCTTCGTCAGGGATAATGCCTTCCGGCTCTTTGCCCCTGCGTTTTTTTCTGTATTTTTTGCGGTGATCGTACCAGATAACTGCTCCGATTCCGACAGATCCTGCACCGGAGACGGCAAGACCGCCTTTAAAGCCTTCCGGTGAGTATTTCAGTACGATATCATGATTTCCCACGGAAACCTCCACTCCGAGCATAGAGTGAAGCACCTTGAAAGTATCGGCTTTTTTTCCGTCGATATACACCGACCAGCCCTTTTCGTACGGAATGGACAGGAACATTACCCCATCCTTCTTTGCGTTGATGGTTCCCTTTATCTTTGCGTCACTGAAACTTGTTATTTCAAGCTGTTCATCGGCAAGACTGTCGTAGAACTTTTCAAAGAGTTCAAGATTCATCGTATACGTTTTCAGCTGATAATTGCCTGATTTCTTGTCATCCCTCACGGTCATCTGTACTCGTGACATAGTACCTTCGCCGCTGTTTCCCATGGGGATAACAAGGGGATAAGACTTGATCAGATCTTTGGGATTACCGTCATCATTGGGCATTACCCAGAGATCATCACAGCTTACTCTTACATCCTTGATGCCGCTGCCGGTCGAGCTGACGTATGAATACATAACAGAGCCTTCAGTACCGGCAAAGGTGTAGGTAACCTTTGCATCTGTGCCTTCCTTTGCGGTAACACGGAAGGTGTAATTTCCAAAACCGTTCTTTGTAACATCTATGCCGTCTCTTTCAACGAGAGTCACAGCACAGGCGTTGAACAGAGGCTCTTCAATTCCTGCTGCAAGCTTTACGATAGTATTCTGGAATTCCAGCGGATTAAGACCTGCACTGTCCTCCATGCTGAGAATATCCTCGTCCATCATGAAGCCGAGAGAAAGCGGGTATTTGTTTTTATAGAGGTAGGAATTTCCGGATGCGTCGTAGTATTCAAGAAATTTCTCCTCTGTGTTGAGAGGACCGTTGCTGTCGATAATATACTGAATGCCGAGCAGAGAGTTTACCACAGGAGTAGATGTTCTGTAATAATATCTGTTGCCCGCTTCGGAAGCGTACAGTCCCAGACGTGAATAAAGCGTCGTCACTGCGACATTTGCTGTGGATGAGAACTGAGAAACGCCGTTATATCCGTAAAGAGCACCGTTGTTCAGCGTCCACGGGGCGGCTATTTCAGTTCTGTAAAAGAGATCCTCCTCGGAATTTGCCGCTTTGTTCAGCAGTGACTGAACCTCCCGACCGTTGGCGGGATAGCTGTTGAATGCCGAGGGATTCAGTGTATTCAGACCGATACGGGCATTGCTTATCAGCTCTGAAAATACTGCTGTTCCGATTGCCGCCGTCATGAAGAAATTTCTTACAGCGGTTTTTCTGAACGGAAAGACCTTTACAGCAAGGAATACCATGAAATATGCCGCTGTAATGATCATTGATTTCTGAATAGCTTCGGAAATATCAAGCTGTTCCTTTTTGATTGCGTACTTATAGACGCATATTATGACGCAGACAGCCACTGACGCTGCCGATGCAATCAGCATCGTGCCTGAAATGCGGTTTTTCAGCTGTCTGTTTCTCATGGGTATGAGTCTTGCCGCCATATACATTAAAACCAGTGCAAGAGCTGCAAGGGCTGCATATTTTTCTGCATTTCCAAAACCTATATTACGGAAACGAAGAATTTCTTTTTCAGTATTGTTGCCGTCCTGAACGTAGTACATCCTTTCGCACAGGAATACAAGGACAGGTCCGACGAGCATCAGCAGAAGCTGATATACCTTTATGCCATTTTTCAGCAGAACATCGTATGCCCTGTATGCCATGGCTATGAATACAAAGCTGAATATGAATGCGTATCTGTGAGGTATCTGGTTGGGAACGTGAAGTCCATGCCAGATAAGATCGAGCTTGTTGATGTTGCAGCTTACGACTATAAGTCCGAGTAGCAGCGAATATGCTCCCATTTCCCTGATTTTTACCCCGAAGGACAGCATGAATACTCCGAAAAGCATTATTGCCAGCATACCGCTGGAGAAATTTGGAAGTCCTTCAAGTGCGGTGGGGTTCTTATAGGAAATCATATTTGCAAAAAGCTCATTCCACTTGTAGTTTTCTATTGTTTCTTCCGGAAAGGTGTTGTTGGCACTGTAACTCAGCTTAAGACCGAAGTATGCCGGCAGTAGGATAAATGCCGCAAGAGCAATTCCAAGCACGGATGAACGTATCATGATAACCAGCTTGCAGAGAAGATCCTTAATGCCTCTGAATTCAATTATCCCCGAAGCGGCGAACATGAATACGCAGAAAATACAGGTAAACAAGCCTATATAGTAATTCGAGAAAAGGGAAAGTGCCAGTGCAAAAGTGAAGGTTTTCCATTTGCCTTCACGGGTAATTGCAACTATCCCCATCATCACAAGAGGGAACAGTGCAATGGTATCCATCCACATTACGTTCCAGTAATATCCCAGCATATAGCTGCAAAGGGCGTACATGGATGAAAATACGCACAGTGAGAAATCACGGCGTCTGAATGTATATCGCAGGAAGCAGCTGAAGAATGCTCCTGCAAAGCCAATTTTTCCTACGAGTATATACGAAAGAGCTTCTCTTACATGACCGGAATCGAAAAATACGGATATCCAGTTAAGCGGACTTGCAGCGTAGTATGCGATAAGCGACAGGAAATTCGAGCCAAGACCATTCTGCCATGAGTAGAGGAACGAGCCTCCTGACAGGAGCTTTTCACGTTCCACGCGAAAGAATGGGTAATACTGGTGCCACAGATCAATAACAAGCATCTGTCTGTCGCCGTCACTGTCGAATGGCTGTATTCCGTGCTGAGCAAAGCCGTATGCAAATATGAATGCCGGAATGAAGAAGGAGAGTACAAAAAACAGCACTCCTTTTCCATACATTATATCGCAGAATCTGCTTTTTCTGAAGCGATTTCCAAGCCGTGCGGTTTTTATTCCGGCAGAGACAGATTTTCCGGATATTGCTTCTATTATATTATGAAATTTGCTTTTTCTGAACCTTTCCGGTGATTTTCTGTTTCTTTTGCTGCTGGATCCGGATTCATAAAGCCCTACATATTCCTTTTCGTTTGTGTTCTCCATTTTTTCCTCTTTATATCTTACTTAGAATAATAGCTGCTGCAAGAAATGCAATAGTTACAGCAAGTGCGATATAGTCTCTTGCAGATGATCGGAGCTGCCTGAGACGTGTACGTCCTGAACCGCCGTTGTAGCAGCGGCATTCCATTGCTGTTGCAAGCTCATCAGCTCTCCGGAACGACGATATGAACAGAGGAACAAGAATCGACACAAGATTTCTTGCTCTTGTCATAAAGCTTCCGGTATCTATTTCCGCACCTCTTGCCTTCTGGGCGGACATTATCTTATCTGTTTCTTCGATGAGCGTGGGAATGAATCTCAGTGCTATTGACATCATCATTGCAAGCTCATGAACAGGAAATTTCAGTTTTTTAAGCGGCGATAAAAGTCGTTCAATAGCGTCTGTGAGCGTGATAGGGGAAGTAGTATAGGTAAGCAGGGATGTTCCTGTAATAAGAAGGATTATCCTCAATATCATAAAGACGCTTGTATTTATACCGACATCGGTTATTTTCAGGAATTTCCACTGCCAGACAATATCGCCGGAGCTTATCAGCAGCAGATTTATAAGAGCCGTTATGACAAGAAAAGGCATAATCGGCTTTATGCTCTTTACGAACATTTTCGGTTTTATCCTTGACAGTGCAACGGCTATGATTGTATATACCGCACCTATTGCAAGTGCGATATAGGTTCCGCCGGCAAAAAGCATGATTATATAAAGCACTGTCATTATTATCTTGAAGCGGGGATCAAGCCTGTGAATAATGCTGTTCCCCGGAAAATACTGTCCTATTGTAATATCTCTCAGCAATTCAGCGGGCCTCTCTTTCGGCGAGTTTTTTCAAAAGCAGATTTCTGGCATATTCAACGGTATATACTTCCTTGCCGAAGTCAAATCCGCGTTTTTTCAGCTTATCGAAAACTCTTGTTATCTGAGGAACATCAAGTCCTATCTGTGCGATCTCCTCTGACCGTGAAAAGACCTTTACTGTTTCATCGAAGCAGAACAGTCCTGCATCGTTCATAACGAGAATTCTGTCCGCAAATGATGCTATATCCTCCATGCTGTGCGATACGATAAGAGTAGTGTTGCCTGTCCGCTGGTGATAAGCCTTTATGTGGCTGAGAATTTTGTCTCTGCCTGCGGGATCAAGACCTGCGGTAGGCTCGTCAAGAATAAGTATTTCCGGTTCCATTGCCATTACTCCTGCGATTGCCGCGCGTCGCTTCTGACCGCCGGAAAGATCAAACGGGGAGCGTTCCATAAGCTCCTCGGAAAGTCCGATATCATGTGCCGTTTCATATACACGGCGTTTGATTTCATCGTCACTGAGTCCCATATTCTTCGGACCGAAGGCTATATCCTTAAAGACAGTTTCCTCAAAGAGCTGATACTCAGGATACTGAAAGACAAGTCCGACCTGAAATCTCACATCACGGATTTTTGTCTTATCTTCCCAGATATCGCGTCCATTGAGAAGAACTCTTCCGGAGGTCGGCTTAAGGAGTCCGTTGAAGTGCTGGATCAGTGTGGATTTTCCCGATCCTGTATGTCCCATTACGCCAATAATCTCGCCTTTTTCAATGGAGATATTCACATTATCAACAGCCTTTTTTTCAAAAGGAGTCCCCGGGCTGTAAACGTAGGTAAGCTCCTGTGTTTCAAGAATCGGCAAATCAATGCCCTCCTGTTATTATAGAATCAATTTTCCGACATAAGGCGGATGATTGCTTCAACACATTCATCCTCAGAGATAATTTCCGGAGAAATATCGTATCCGGCTTTTTTAAGCTCCCAAGCAAGCTCAGTCACCTGAGGAACATCAAGTCTGATATTCTTCATCACATCGACCTGAGAGAAAACCTTTTCAGGCTTGTCGTCCATAACGATTTTTCCGCTGTCCATAACGACAACACGATCGCTCTGAGCCGCCTCATCCATATAGTGTGTAATCAGCACGACAGTGATACCCTGTTCACGGTTCATGCGTTTTATGGTCGCCATGACTTCCTTTCTGCCGCTTGGATCAAGCATGGCAGTAGGCTCGTCAAGTATGATGCACTTCGGCTGCATTGCGATTATTCCGGCAATTGCAACTCTCTGCTTCTGTCCGCCCGAAAGCTGTGACGGAGAATGAAGCCTGTATTTATACATCTTCACTGCCTTGAGAGATTCGTCAACACGGCGGCGCATTTCCTCGTAGGGTACGCCAAGATTTTCCAGTGCAAATGCGACGTCCTCCTCGACAATTGAGGAAACTATCTGATTATCGGGATTCTGGAAAACCATTCCGGCACGTTGCCTCAGTTCAAAGAGCTTATCCTCGTCAGCCGTGTCGATGCCGTCCACAATGACGCTTCCCTGAGAGGGAAGGAGGATAGCATTAAGATGCTTTGCAAGCGTGGATTTGCCTGATCCGTTGTGACCGAGAACGGCAACGAATTCCCCTTCTTTTATAGAGAGATCAATACCCTTCAGCACTTCCGGCGGATTTTCATTCTCGCTTGTAGGTTCATAGCTGAAGTGCAGATTCTTTATTTCAATGATATTATTCATTCTGTTTCCTTTTTCTTATCATTCATTCTGCCATATAGCAGTTGAGCCGCATGGTAAAGTCATTCCTGTTGATTTTACTGGAAGTCCGATCTCGTCAAAACTTACCTTGCCGCCGAATTTTTCTGTCAGCACACTGCCGAGGATATATCCCATAACAGAGGGGGAAAGTCCCGTAGTGTAGCTGTTTATCAGGAAGAAAAGCGGATCATCGGAAAGTACTCTCTCACAGAGCTTCACAAGGTCATAGATACAGTTTTCGAGTTTCCAGACCTCGCCGCCGGGACCTCTGCCGTAGCTCGGAGGATCCATTATAACAGCGTCATAGCGTCTGCCTCGTCTTATCTCACGGGCAATGAACTTCTCGCAGTCGTCCACAATCCAGCGTATCGGTCTGTCGGAAAGTCCTGATGCGGCGGCATTGTCTCTTGCCCACTGTACCATACCCTTTGAGGCATCCACATGACATACCTCTGCTCCTGCAGCGGCACAGGCGAGAGTTGCTCCGCCCGTGTATGCAAAGAGATTGAGTACGCTTATTTTTCTTCCGGCATTTTTTATCTTGTCAGCCATAAAGTCCCAGTTTACAGCCTGTTCCGGAAAGAGTCCGGTATGCTTGAAGCCAGTAGGACGTATATTGAATTTCAGATCTCCGTATGAAATGCACCATGACTCCGGAAGTCTTTTGCGAAATTCCCACTTACCGCCGCCCTGAGTGGAACGGTAATAATGACCATCGGCACTGTTCCATAACGGATTGGCTTTGTCTGTTTTCCATATTATCTGCGGATCGGGACGAACAAGGCTGATATCTCCCCATGTTTCGAGCTTTTCTCCGTCGGTAGTATCAAGTATAGTGTAATCCTTCCAGTTTTGTGCGGTTCTCAAATTATTTTCTCCCTTCTTTTTGCAGTCCGCTATGTATCTGTATCAGTTATAGAATCTGCATCTGTCCTTGATGCACTGTGCAATATCCACAGCAATATCATTTATTCTGCCGAAATCGCATCCTTCAATCATAACACGGATAAATGGAGCGTTTCCGCTGCTTTCACGGACGATAATCCGTCCCTCACTGCCGAGTTCTTCCTCGTAATGCTCGATGAGTCCGGTGATTTTTTCATCATTCTTCCAAACCTCTCTGCCCTTGTCGCTTATACGTACATTAAGGGATATCTGCGGAAGCTTTTTCATTTCACCGGCAAGCTCGCTGAGCTTCTTTCTGGTTGATGCAAGTATTTCAAGAAGCTTCAATGCACACAGCAGACCGTCATCGCAGGGGGAGTAATCGGTCAGGAAGATGTGACCACTCTGACCTCCGCCGAGATTGTATTCTCCTTCACGCATACGGTCAAGTACGCTTCTTCCGCATGAACCCGATGTAACGACGTTGATATCGTTTTTTTCAGCGAAGTTCAGCAGACCGAGACTGCTCATGACATTCACGACGATGGTATTGTCCTTAAGAAGTTCCTTTTGTCTCAGATATCCGGCGATTATAGCGAGAAGCGTATCTCCGTCAACCGGCATACCATTTTCATCAACAGCCTGAAAGCTGCTGCCGTCTCCAGCAAATGCAAGACCGCAGTGGAAATCTCCGGCTTCAACCATATCCATAAGACATTCAAAGCCTGTAATTACCGGAGCGATATCGGGAGTATCCTCTATTTCCGAGAGGCTTGTGTTATCCTGAATAATAGTAACGTCTGCCCCCATTTCGGAAAGAAGCTCCTTGATATTTTTTTCAATGAAGCTGTTTTTGCATACTATGGCGACTTTTATATTTTCAAGAGATGTTTCTGTTATTTCTTTAAGGTGGCTGAAATATTCCTCAGCGGCGGTATTGCAGCTGAGCATTCTGCCTATATTTTCAAATCTGCGGCGTTCCTCGGACACGGGGTATATGCGTTCCTCAATAAAAAGCTGCATTTCCTCGCTGAGACGGAAACCGTCACTGCCGAATACAGTTATTCCGCTTGCACCGGTGATTCCCGTAGCCTCGCTTATCATAATTCCAGCCGCAGCGTTATGTTTCTTTACAATAAATGAAGCCGCCGCACCTGAAAGCTCACCGACGGTTTCCGCATCTGCTCCGGATGAGCATATTCCGGCACAGACTGCCGCTTCAAGCACTGCCGAGGATAAAGCATTATCCTTGGCAACAATAATTTTTCCTCCCTGTTCACCGGCAAAAAGTTCCGTAGTCGCTCTTCCTGCCTGCATAGCAAGCTCGCAGGAAAGCTCTGCCACAATCAGACCTCTTGCGCTGTCTGTTCCGAACAGTCCTGACATTTTGTTTTCTCCTTTTTCTACTTTGTTCTTTAGGCAACATCACACAAGCTTTATGCGGTGTTGTCTTTATTTCTGTTTTTCAGAGCATATACAGCGATCGGCTTCTTTTTGCCGATATACTGTTGTATATCCTCGTATATTCTGACGTCCGTGCATCTGTTGGAGCTGTTGTAAACTTCTGTTCCGGCATCTGTTTTCACGCAGAATACGGTGTGGATTGACGAAAGAAAGCGTCTTTTCGTCCAGAATGAAACCACATACGCAGAAGACTGCGTCGGATTTTTTGTTTTTGTGTAATCTGCTCCGAAATGCGAGAGAGCCTTCCCGATTTTAAAGGGACTGCACCCAAAAAAGCCCATAAGCATCCTGAAGCGTTCCATATATGCGGCGATATCCGCAAGCTTCTGAGGAATTCCGAGCCAGACGAGAGCGTTGTGAACAGCAATTACCTCACAGCCGTTGAAGCTCATGCGGCAGAGTCCGTAGCGGAAATCTGCAACGCAGCCGCACGCCTGACCGTTTATCATTGTTCCGGATTTCTGATCCAGAGCCGAATTACAGCGGATATTCCGTTTTACAGCGAATCTGAACATAGCGTTTATTTTCAGAAGCTCAGCTGTCTGTTTCCGTCATCGGGAGCAGTATATCCCAGATGCTCGTAGGCAAGCTTTGTGGCGACACGTCCTCTCGGAGTTCTGCCGAGAAATCCCAGCTGCATGAGGAATGGCTCGCAGACATCCTCCAGCGTTATTGATTCCTCATTTATAGCCGAGGCAAGAGTTTCCAGTCCGACAGGACCACCGCCGTAGCCCTTTATTATCATTTCAAGCATACGTCTGTCAAGGCTGTCGAGCCCAAGCTCATCGATATCGAGTCTGCCGAGAGCTATGGTAACTATCTGCTGAGTTATCTGTCCGTTGCCCATGACATCGGCGAAATCACGCACTCTTTTGAGGAGTCTGTTGGCAATTCTCGGCGTTCCTCTGGAGCGTCCTGCAATTTCTGCCGCACCGTCCGTTTCGCAAGGGATACCGAGAATCATTGCACTTCTGCGGATGATATCGGTCAGCTGCTCCTTTGTGTAAAGCTCCAGACGCTGGATAACGCCGAAGCGGTCACGGAGAGGAGCCGAAAGCTGACCTGCCCTTGTGGTTGCACCGATGAGAGTGAACGGTCTGAGATCCATACGGATTGATCTTGCTGACGGACCTTTTCCGATAATAATATCAATAACCCTGTCCTCCATCGCCGGATAGAGGATTTCCTCAACGGCATGGGAAAGACGATGTATTTCGTCAATAAACAGCACATCATTATCGCTGAGACTTGTAAGCAGAGATACGAGATCGCCCGGCTTTTCGATAGCGGGACCAGTGGTCACACGGAGATTCACGCCGAGTTCATGGGCTATGATAGCCGAAAGAGTTGTTTTTCCGAGACCAGGAGGGCCGTAAAGAAGAACGTGGTCGAGAGGCTCGCCCCTGCGTTTTGCCGCTTCGATATAGACTGCAAGATTTTCTTTCACTTTATCCTGACCGATATATTCATGAAGCGTCTGAGGTCTGAGATTTACTTCGATATCGCTGTCCTCAACAGTAGTTTCAGGGGAGATTATTCTCGGAGCGAACTCCATATCCTCTGTCTGTATCATAGTATCACCGCCTTCTGTATCTGAACTGATGTATGATTACTTTTCAAAATAGCGTTTTTTACGCACATAGAAGGGATCCACCGTTGCAGCAGCCTTTCTGCCCATTTCCTGTTCGTAGCTGATGAAGCAGAGGTGTTCGTTGTGCTTTACAGTTTTTGAGAGGTACTTTGAGAGGGGGACAAAGAGCTTTCTGGTAGAGCCCATCATATCAAGAACCATGAGAATCTGCGGCTTTTCGCAGCCCTTTACCATTTCCATGATGAAGGCACGGTCAACGTTAGGTTGCTTTGAGAGGAATTTACCGGCAGCTCTTGTGATGTGGCTTACAGAATGTTCAACGGGACGGTAGGAGATGATATCAGCCTCGTTGTAGGAAATAGCCTTGATCTTGAGATTTCTTGCAACCATAAGGATGCTTTTGATTTCCTGTGAGGAGAATTCCTTGCCGTAGGAGTTAGGGTTGAGAACTGCTGATACTGACTGAATGAGGTCGAAGAGTCTCAGGCAGTTAATCTTGTAGCAGTCAACGTAACGCTTTGCGAACTGCTGGAGAGCACGGTAGCTGGTAAAGAACGGGATAAAGATATCACCATCCGGATTCTGTGTGGTAACGAGCTCCAGCTGGATTCCGCCTTCTTCTCTGCTTCTCTCATGTTTTACGGGATTCTTGCAGATTACATAGACGTCGCTCTTGATGAGAGTCTGAAGAAAAAGTGAGCGTTTTGACGGGTCTTTGATTGCTGCTTTCAATAATTCGTCGAGATTCATGATTAATTCTCCCTTTCTGTATTAATGGCTTTACGCATAGGTCGTATCGCTGCGCGGCTCATTAAATTATTTGTTTATTTATTTTGCGGCTGTCATAAGCCGTAAAGTTTCTTTGATAAGCTCCTGAGTGCTGAGTGACGGATCAAGCTTTCCGAGTACGGATGAAGCTTCTCCCTGAGAATATCCGAGTACCATAAGTGCTTCAAGTGCCTCTGATACTGACGCTGATGAAGCTCCTGCCGCCGGCGATGACGGAATGGAAGCTCCTGTGAAGGCACCGCTGATTGATTCGGACGAGATTTTATCCTTAAGTTCAAGAACGATTCTCTGTGCTGTCTTTGCACCGATACCCTTTGTACGGGTAAATGCCTTGCTGTCGCCGGATGCAACAAGAAAGGCGAACTGTTCCGGAGTAACATCGGAGAGGATGGATATTGCCGCCTTCGGACCTACTCCCGAAACAGATATAAGCAGACGGAAGCAGCTGAGTTCCTGTTGTGTGGCAAATCCGAAAAGCTCTGCCATATCCTCTCTTATGTAAAGGTGAGTGTACAGCATGACGCTGCTGCCTGTTTCGCCGAGCTGAGCGATAGTATTGTATGAGGTACGGCATCCGTAGCCGACTCCGCCGCACTCAATAACGGCGAAATTGAGTTCCTTTACTGCCAGACGTCCGTTTAAGCTGTATATCATGATTATCGTTCCTTTTCATCTGAATCTTGTGCTGTGTCCGTGACATATTGCAATTGCAAGAGCGTCTGCGGCGTCGTCCGGACGAGGAATCTGTGCAAGACCGAGAAGCTGGCGAGTCATTTCCATAACCTGATGCTTTTCAGCCTTTCCGTAGCCCACGACAGACTGCTTCACCTGAAGCGGAGTATATTCCGAGACAGGGATATTTCTTCTTGCCGCTGAAAGGACGGTCACTCCTCTTGCCTGAGCGACATCGATAGCGGTTTTCTGATTTGTCGTGAAATACAGACGTTCAATCGCCATGCACTGAGGTCTGAATTTGTCAAATATATATTCGATATCTTCGTGAATCGCCTTGAGCCGTTCCGGAAATGGCGTGTGTGCTTCGGTAAGAACTGCACCGTATTCAATGGGAGTAAAGCGATAGCCGTCGTAGTCAAGGACTCCGAAGCCGACAATAGCGTAGCCGGGATCTATTCCTAAAATTCTGATTGTATTTGCCATGAAGCACTCCTTCCATGGAACGTCGGGATGCTCCGTGGAAATCCTCTAGACAGAACCATTTTTCTTGCATTAGGCAACACAACACAAAGCTTGTGCAAAAGATGCAAAGTCAGTTTTTTCGTCAGATTGTACAGAAAGCTCGCAGACATACCGTCGTATTTCAAGAGCTTTCTGTGCGGAATGACGGAAAATAAGCGAGCAGATTTTGTGCAAAGCTGCAAGGCGTGCTTTGTGAGGTGTTGCTTAAATCAGACTGTCCATTACATTCTCTATTATTATAACACACATAGGTTACCTTTTGCAATATATTATTCTAAATTTTTATTGATTTTTTTTAAAAAATCTGATATACTATGAGTAAATGGTTTTCAGGAGGAATTGTTAAATGGATTTACAGCAGCTGCGTGACAGAATCGACGAAACAGACAGTGAGATTCTTTCGCTTTTTATGAAGAGAATGGAGCTCTGCAGGGGGGTTGCGGATTATAAGAAAAAGAACAATCTGCCCGTATTCCAGGGTAATCGTGAGCAACAGGTAATCGACCGTATAAAGGCACTTACAGGCGATCCTGAGCTTGAAAACGGAACGGCGGCTCTTTTCGCTACTATCATGGATATCAGCAAGATTCTCCAGAACCGTACCATTCTTGAAGGGACTCCGGATTACATCTGTCCCCCTACCGAGCTTGAAAGGGCAACAAAAATAGGCTGTCAGGGAACATCAGGTGCAAATTCTGAAACTGCTACAAGAATGATTTTCGGCGACCGTGATATCATTTACTATCGCACATTCGAGGACGTTTTCCAGGCAGTACAGTCGGGTGAGCTTGACTACGGAGTTCTGCCGGTTCACAACTCGACAGCCGGTTCCGTGGACAGCACATACGATCTCATGGCAAAATATTTCGTCTACATAGTAAAGGAAGTCGTAGTGGAAATAAATCACTGTCTTGCCGCTGTAACAGATATGCCGCTGACGGAAATCAGAAAGGTATACTCTCATCCGCAGGCTCTCGCCCAGTGCAGTGAATTCATATCTGAAAATTCCCTTAAAACAGCGGATTACGGCAATACTGCAACGGCTGCTGAGAAGATTGCCAAAAGTGATGCGTCAGAGAAAACAGCCGCAATATGCTCTGTGGAATGTGCAGAAAGACTCGGACTTAAGATTCTTGCACGGAATATCTCCGACGTTTCCGTAAACCGTACGAAATTTGTCTGTATTTCCAGAAATATGCAGGCAGATCCTGAAGCGGATGTTATTTCTGTAATGCTGAAAATTCCCCATACTGAGGGAAGTCTGTATCGTCTGCTGACAAAATTCTGCGTAAACGGCATGAATCTCATCAGAATCGAAAGCCGCCCCATCAGGGACGGAAGCTTTGACGCACTTTTCTACCTCGATTTCAGCGGAAGGCTTACAGATTCCAGAGTCAAGGCAACGCTGAGGGATCTTGAAGAAAATCTTGAATACTTCCGCATTCTCGGAACATTTAAAAATTGATTCACGGAGATAATAATATGAATAAACTTACTTCAATCCTGAATAAAAAAGACTTTGTTTTTCTTGACGGCGGTCTGGGTACTATGATACAGTCAACGGGAATCGAAACGGGACATAATCCCGAACTGCTCAATATCACAAACCCCGAAGCGATTATGAATATCCACAGACAGTATGTGGAAAGCGGCTCTGATATATTTTGTGCAAATACTTTCGGAGCAAACAGCTATAAGCTGAAAAACAGCGGATATACCGTTGCTGAGGTGGTGTCGGCAGGTATTGCCAACGCCAAGAAAGCCGCTGACGGAAAGGCTCTTGCCGCTCTCGATATCGGACCTCTCGGACAGCTTCTTGAACCTTCCGGAACTCTCACTTTTGAGGAAGCCTACGATTGCTTCCGCGAAATTGTTCTCGCCGGAAAGGACGCAGATGTTATCATTATCGAAACAATGACCGACCTCTATGAGACAAAAGCGGCTCTCCTTGCGGCAAAGGAAAATTCCGACAAGCCCGTTCTTGTAACAATGACCTTTGAGGCAAATATGCGTACCTTTACCGGAGTTTCACCGGAGGCAATGGCTGTTGTTCTTACTGGTCTCGGAGCAGACGCAATCGGTGTAAACTGTTCTCTCGGTCCGGCAGAGCTTCTTCCCGTTCTGGAAAAAATCTGTGCCAATACAGAGCTTCCCGTCATCGCAAAACCGAATGCCGGTCTGCCCGATCCTTCAACAGGACTTTTCAATGTATCCCCTGAGGATTTTTCCACAAGTGCACTGAAGCTTGCAGAAGCCGGAGTTTCCATTCTCGGCGGCTGCTGCGGAACTACTCCTGCACACATAAACGCTCTTGTAAACTCTTTTTCTGGAGTCAGAAGAACAGAACGTGAAATCGTCAGAAGAAGCGTTGTCTGTTCGGCTGTTTCCTGTGTGGAAATAGACCAGCCAAGAATTATCGGTGAAAGAATAAATCCTACCGGCAAAAAGCGCTTCAAGGAGGCTCTTGTTGCCGGAGATATAGACTACATCCTCGGTCAGGCTGTGGAGCAGATTCATGCCGGAGCTGAAATTCTTGACGTAAACGTGGGACATCCCGAAATCGACGAAAAGGCTATGATGATAAAGGCTGTAAAAGCTATCCAGAGCGTCTGCGATACACCGCTTCAGCTTGATTCCACGATTCCTGAAGTACTCGAAGCCGGACTTCGTGTCTACAACGGCAAGCCTATCGTAAATTCCGTCAACGGCGAGGATGAATCTCTTGACGCTATACTTCCTCTTGTAAAAAAATACGGTGCCGCTGTTGTCGGACTTACTCTCGACAAGGCAGGAATTCCCAAAACTGCGGAAGGACGTTTCGCTATTGCAGAGAAAATTCTCAGCCGTGCGCTTGAATATGGCATTCCCCGTGAAGATGTGTATATCGACTGTCTCACGCTGACAGCCTCCGCTGAACAGGACGGCGTTATGGAGACTCTTGGTGCGCTGAAACGTGTAAAATCCGAGCTTGGTCTGAAAACTGTCCTCGGCGTTTCAAATATTTCCTTCGGACTGCCCAACCGTGAGCTTATCACAAGAACTTTTCTGACAATGGCTCTCCAGAACGGTCTTGATCTGCCGATAATCAATCCCAATGTGGAGTCAATTACCGGTGCTGTCCGTGCATATCGTCTTCTTGCCGGAATCGACCGCAATTCAGTGGAATTTATAAAAGTATACTCACAGGATAATTCTGCTTCTGCTGCACCGGCTGTTCCTGTACCGTCAGGAAATGTTGATATCTCCTATGCAGTTGAAAACGGACTCAAAAACGACGCTGTAAAAGCTGCCCGTGAACTGCTTAAAGACAACGATCCGATGACGATAATCAATGAATATCTCATTCCGGCACTTGATTCTGCCGGTGAAAAATTTGAAAAGGGAACTATCTTCCTTCCGCAGCTCATCCTCACTGCCGGAGCAGCACAAGCTTGCTTTGAGGTCGTTAAGGAAAGCCTCCCTTCCGGCTCAGACGGCGTATCAAAGGGGAAAATTGTTCTTGCAACTGTAAAGGGAGATATCCATGATATTGGCAAGAATATTGTAAAGGTTCTGCTTGAAAGCTATGGATTCAAGTAATTGATCTCGGAAAGGATGTTGCTCCGGAAGTGATCGTTGAAGCGGCAATAAAGCATCAGGTAAAGCTTGTAGGACTTTCTGCACTCATGACAACAACGCTCAAATCTATGGCTGATACTGTTGCACTTCTGAATGAAAAATATACAGATTGTAAAACAGTTGTAGGCGGTGCAGTTCTTACAGAAGCCTACGCAAAACAGATACACGCTGACTTCTACGCAAAAGACGCAAAACAGACCGTTGACATAGCATCGAAAATATACTCATAAAAAAGTACCGCATTTATAACGGCAGTATTCTTATAGGTACTTCATGCGTATCTATCGGGGGAAACCTTTCTGAGGAAAGGTTCTCCCCCGTACCCCCTTCCAAAGACTTTTAATACTAAAATTTCCGCCTTATAGGGCACAGACACCAAATAAACGAGAAACAAAAGGTTTTCTCTCGGTGTGCCCTATAAGGCGGAAATTTAATACTGAAAGTTTTAGGAAAGGAGTTTGAGGAAGAACCCTTTTTCAAAAGGGTTTTCCTCAATAAATATGTATAAAACACCTGTAAGAGTACCACCATTATCAGTGCGGTACTTTTTTATCAGAATGCGATTTTTTCCTCAAGATATGCAACGAGATCGTCGATTGCGACTCTTTCCTGTGTCATTGTATCACGGTCACGGACTGTCACGCAGTTATCCTTTTCGAGGGTATCGAAGTCATAAGTGATACAGAAGGGGGTACCGATTTCATCCTGACGGCGGTATCTCTTACCGATAGTACCAGCTTCGTCGAAGTCAACCATAAACTTCTTGGAGAGCATTTCGTATACTTCCTCAGCCTTGGGAGTGAGCTTTTTTACAAGCGGAAGAACTGC
Source organism: Ruminococcus sp. (assembly GCA_017516465.1). Lineage (GTDB taxonomy): Bacteria > Bacillota > Clostridia > Oscillospirales > Ruminococcaceae > Ruminococcus. The sequence goes on along the minus strand of JAFXCR010000005.1, from coordinate 20,556 downwards.
ACACTTGAAAGGTGCAAGAGCCGGATGGAAACGCATAACTGTTCTTGTTTCCTTCTTTTCGTTGCCGTTCTTGTCAGTGGAAACGAGTTCCTCCTCGTCATAAGCCTCAGTAACAACAGAGAGGAAAAGTCTCTCAACGCCGAGTGAAGGCTCGATAACGTAAGGAATGTACTTCTCGTTTGTCTCAGGATCAAAGTATTCAAGTGACTTGCCGCTTGTATTGATATGCTGTGTGAGGTCGTAGTCTGTACGGTCAGCAACGCCCCAGAGTTCGCCCCAGCCAAACGGGAAGAGGTATTCAAAATCAGTAGTTGCCTTGGAATAGAAGCAAAGCTCCTCAGGATCGTGGTCACGAAGACGGAGATTCTCCTCTTTGAGACCGATATTCAGAAGGAATTCCTTACAGAAGCTTCTCCAGTAATTGAACCATTCAAGGTCTGTACCGGGCTTGCAGAAGAATTCAAGCTCCATCTGCTCGAACTCACGGACACGGAAGATGAAGTTTCCGGGAGTGATCTCGTTTCTGAAGGATTTACCGATCTGTGCAACACCGAAAGGTACCTTCTTACGGGTAGTTCTCTGGATATTTGCAAAGTTTACGAAGATACCCTGTGCTGTTTCCGGACGGAGATAAAGCTCAGACTTGTTATCCTCTGTAACGCCCTGAAATGTCTTGAACATAAGGTTGAACTGACGGATATCTGTAAAATTGCGTTTTCCGCAGTTAGGGCATACGATTTCCTTTTCGTTTATGTAGTCGGTCATCTGCTGATTTGTCCAGCCAGCAACGTTTGTGCCGTCGAAGTCCTCGATGAGGTTGTCTGCACGGTGACGAGTTTTGCACTCCTTGCAGTCCATGAGAGGATCTGAGAAGCCGCCGATATGACCTGAAGCAACCCATGTCTGGGGATTCATAAGGATAGCACTGTCAAGACCTACATTGTACTTGTTCTCCTGAACGAACTTCTTCATCCAAGCCTTCTTGATGTTGTTTTTCAGCTCAACGCCGAGAGGACCGTAATCCCATGTATTTGCAAGACCGCCGTAGATTTCTGAACCAGGATACACAAAGCCCTTTGACTTGCATAGCTCTACAATTCTGTCCATTATTTTTTCATTGTTCTTCAATTTTATAACCTCATTTCCTGATAATAATTTATCAATTATATTTTACGTTATATTCCGTAAAATGTCAAGCACTTTTTTAGTGTTCCTTTCGTGTACGGAAAAATCAGTAATTGTCTCTGAAATTCACTATCATCAGTCCCTTTTTGCGGGCAAGGCGAACTGTCTGTCCGGTACCGCTTGTGAACACGGAGGGATCCCAGAAGCAGAAGCAGCAGGTATCGGCATATTCTACAAGACGTATATTGCGTTCCTTCATGCACCCGTTGAAGTAGCTTCTGCATATATATTCGACGGAATCTGCGAGTTCCAGTATGCGGTAATATTCCTTTCGCTGGGACGCTGTCCATCTTGCAGACTGTTCCTCACTGGAGCATGGAAGCACCAGATGAAGCCTTACCTGAGGATATACCTCACGCAGCTTCAATACAACGGCGGACGCAAAAGAATCCCAGCCGATAGCTCCGCCGGCGTAAAAATCCGTGATATTCTTTGTACATATCCACCGTTCAAGAACGCTGTACAGACGTTCTTCAAGTTCTGCCGTCTGCGGAATTACTCTGTGTCCTGTAAAGCAAGCTGAGCCCATAACCATCCCTCTTTCTGTTGTTTTGTATTATAGGCAACACCGCACAAAGCACGCCTTACGGCTTTGCACAAAATCTGACTTCGCATCTTTTGCACAAGCTTTGTTCGGTATTGCCTATATTGTACCACGATGCAGTCCTGTTGTCAATCGGCAGCGGTCGGAAATGCCGTTTTTCGGCAATATTACTATTGACAGCAAAGTATACACTGTGTTATAATTAAATGATACTATGGAAAAATATACAATTTTGAAAAAGGAGTTCAAAATGAATACAATAAAGGAATTGTATGCGTACAGACAGATGATATTCAGTCTTGTGAAGAAGGATCTCAGAGGACGCTATAAAGGCTCTGTTCTTGGCTTTCTCTGGACTTTTATAAATCCCCTGCTTCAGCTTGTGGTATACACGGTAGTTTTCTCCTTTATCCTCAGATCAAACATCGAACGCTACTATCTCTATCTTTTTGTGGCACTCATCCCGTGGATATTCTTTTCCTCTGCGATAACTGTCGGAGCATCCTCAGTCGTTGCCCAGAAGGATCTCATCAAAAAAATCTACTTTCCACGAATGGTCATACCGATATCCTACGTTACAAGCAGCTTTGTAAATATGCTGCTGTGCTTCATCGTTATTTTTGCGGTGATAATCGTGACCGGTGCAGGAATCAACTTTATCGCACTGCTTGCACTGCCGGTCATAATGGCGGTTGAATATCTCATGGCTCTCGGAATGGCTCTGCTGACCTCGGCTGTAACCGTCTATTTCAGGGATATGGAGCATATCCTCGGAATCCTTTCAATGATGTGGATGTATATGACTCCCATTATGTACGATAAATCCATTGTTCCGGACGAGCTTCTGCCGGTGTTCAATCTAAATCCCATGACGCACGTTATTGAGTGTTACAGAACAGTGCTGTACAACAAGGCAATGCCTGATTTTTCATCGCTGATATCGGCGATAGGATTCGGCTTGTTCTTCCTGATACTGGGATGTCTTGTTTTCAGCAGACTCCAGCGTCACTTTGCGGAGGAATTATAAATGGCTGTGAATGATATTGCAATTGATGTAAACAATATAACCAAAAGCTTCAAGGTTTTTCCGGATAAAGGCTCTCAGCTCAAGGAAAGACTGTTGTTCCGGAAAAGAAACCGCTACGAGGAACGCAGAGTTCTCAGGGGGATAAGCTTTCAGGTGAAAAAGGGCGAGGCAATCGGTCTTATCGGACACAACGGATGTGGAAAGTCCACCACGCTCAAGCTTCTTACGAAGATAATGTATCCCGATACAGGAACAATCACCATGAACGGCAGAGTCTCCAGTCTTATTGAGCTTGGTGCGGGCTTTCATCCGGACATGAGCGGCAGGGAGAATATCTACACAAATGCTGCAATTTTCGGTCTTACGAAAAAGGAAATCGATGCAAGACTTAAAGATATAATCAGCTTTTCAGAGTTGGAGGAATTCATTGACAATCCGGTAAGAACATACTCCTCCGGAATGTATATGCGTCTTGCGTTTTCCGTTGCGATAAACGTTGACGCAGATATACTTCTGATTGACGAGATTCTTGCCGTAGGAGATGCGAATTTTCAGGCGAAGTGCTTCAACAAGCTTAAGGAAATAAAGGCAAAGGGAACAACTATCGTTATTGTTTCACATTCTCTCGGACAGATAGAGCAGATATGTGACCGTTCAATCTGGATTCACGAGGGACTTATAAAAGCAGAGGGCGATCCGAAGGAAATAGACCTTGAATACCTTGATTTCATGGGCAGAAAGCTTCAGGAAACGACAAGCAAAGAGCTTGAGGAGAAGCAGTCTGATGAAGCTTCCGAAACAGAACAGACAGAAGAAGATACGGCTCCCGAACAGGAGGAAGAGACAGCTCCGGAGGAAGCTCCGAAACGCTGGGGAAACGGCAGTGCAAGGATAAAGAAAATCCGTGCATATACGGCAGACGGCTCTCAGCAGAAGGTTTTCCGCACAGGCGAGCAGATTGTTTTCCGGCTTGAATATACGGTGAACAAGCCGGTCGATGACGCAGTTTTCGGAATCGGAATATTCAGCCGTGACGGCATTCAGTGCTACGGTACAAATACAAGAATAGACAAGTACGAGGAGTTTCGGCTTGACAGAAGCGGTACAGCCGAAATAGTGCTGGAGGATGTCGGACTTCTTGCCGGCGAATACCTTATAGATTTCGCTATCGAAACAGGCGATGGTATTCCCGTTGACTACTACCGTGAAGCATATAAGATAGAAATGATAAATTCCATCGGCGATGTAGGAATTGCAAGAATAAGCCATAAATGGAATATAAACTGAGCTTATAAGGTAATACACCCTGACTGAAAAGAAGGTAAAATATGAGCAATACAAGCGATTACATGGAAAAAAAGACGTGCGGAGGAATCAGAGCATTTTTCCGGAGACTGTTTTTCGGTTCTCTTTTTGAGGGCTTCAGTGCGGTATCTCTGGATATTGAGCAGATGAATCAGCGTGCCGGAGATATCGAAAGAGCAGTCTGCGGAATCCAGAAGCAGATAGACGAGCTTCGGGAGGAAATTCTGACAAGATCACGCTCAGACGCCGATATCCTTGAACGTATGAATGCCCTTGAAGCTCTCAGAAACGATGTCGAAACGATAAGTGTAAATCTCAGGAATAATAATACATTAATAGAAAGACTTTCGGCTGATGGTGAATTTGCAAAGCTCAAGCTGAACGTCATTGAAAAGGGAATGAAGAACAACAGGATAAGGATAAATCAGCAAAATATGGCTGTGCAGACAGCTCCGGCGGTTGAGGTATCATCAGGTGGCGGAGAATCAGAGTATGAGGAGATTGATTACTTCGACTTTGAGAATCATTTCAGAGGTTCTATCGAGAGCATCAGAAAGGCACAGGAAATATATCTTGAATACTTCCGTGACAAGACAAATGTAGTCGATATCGGCTGCGGACGAGGTGAATTCCTCAGTCTCATGAAGGATAACGGCATCAACGCACGGGGAGTGGATATTTACCAGCCGTATGCTGATTACTGCAATATGAAGGGACTTTCTGCTGAATGCGGCGACGGAGTGAAATATCTGTCGGAACAGGATAGCGTAGACGGAATCTTTGTGGGACAGGTTGTGGAGCATCTAAAAACAGGTGATATTATACGTCTTTGCAATACAGCCTATGAGAAGCTTGCGGAGGGCGGCTGTATCGTTATAGAAACACCCAACCCAACTTCACTCGCAATCTATACGAACGCATTCTATATTGATCCTTCGCATATAAAACCGGTACATCCGCTGACAATGAAGTATTTCCTCGAAAAGGCGGGCTTCAGAAATATCAGCATTGTATATACTGAGCAGAGCAGACCTCCGTTTGAAATACCGGAGCTGAATATCGAGGGTGCCGGAGAATTCAACAGTGCTATGAAGAATATTTCCGGACTGCTTTACGGAAGTCAGGATTATGCAGTAATTGCTGTAAAATAAGGACAGGAGAAATAAAATGGAAAATAAAATAAATATTGAGGAAATAATGGCACAGATAAAGCGTGAAATAGAGGAAAAGGGACTTACTCCCGATATGCTCAGCTTTGAGGATGTTCCTTATAAGAAACCGGTACAGGTTTCAGCTGAGGCAGGAGCTTCACTTTCTGCCGCAGACGAGGCTCTTGCCTACGTCAACGCACATCACTATATCCAGCCGTATAAGCCGCTTGCCGGAAATCCCATAGTGGTATTCATCAAGAAGGTTATACGCAAGCTTACAAAATTCTATGTTGAACCCGTTGTTTTTGAGCAGAACAGCTTCAATGCGGCGGCAGTCAACGTACTTAACGTAATGAAAAGCTCCGCAGAGAGCCGTCAGGATGATAATTCCGGCGAGCTTCTTTCAAGACTCGAAACACTGGAGCTTGCACAGAAGGAGCTTCGCAGCCGTATTGATTCCCTTGAGCGTGAAAATGCTGCTCTCAGGGAAGAACTCGGAAAGCAGGATACGGAATGAGGATAGTACAGCTTCTGACAACGATGTCCTTCGGCGATGCTATCGGAAACGATACAATAGCACTAAAGGGCGCAATTGCCGATATGGGCTATACATCCGAGATATATGCGGAAAATGTTGATAAGCGTCTGCCGTCTGATACGGCTAAGAATATCAGCCGCCTGAAAGATTTGAAAAAGGATGATATCCTTCTTTACCATAAATCAACCGGAACAGACCTTACTTTTAAGATAGATGAATTCCCATGCCGTAAGATAATGATATACCACAATATCACACCTCCGGAGTTCTTCCGTCCGTACAGTACTGCCGCCACAACGCTGACGGAGTACGGTTATAAGGGCGTGGAGCATCTCAGGGATAAGGTTGAGTATTGCCTTGCGGATTCTGCCTATAACAGGTCGGAGCTTCTGAGAATGGGATATACCTGTCCCATTGACGTAAGACCTATACTTATCCGCTTTGAGGATTATAAGCAGGCTCCGGCAAAGAATATCCTCACCAAATACGGCGACGGAAAACGCAATCTTATCTTCGTGGGAAGAATTGCTCCCAACAAGAAGCAGGAAAATGTTATAAGGGCATTCTATCAGTACAAGCGGCTTGATCCTGATTCAAGACTTATACTTGTAGGCTCTTATTCCGGCATGGAGAACTACTATGAGCGTCTTGTGAAATACGCTTCGGCTCTTGGTCTTGCAGATGATGTTATCTTCACCGGACATATAAAATTCAACGAAATACTGGCATATTATCGTCTTGCGGATGCCTTTGTCTGCATGAGCGAGCATGAAGGCTTCTGCGTTCCGCTTGCGGAAGCAATGTTCTTTGATGTACCGATAATTGCATATGATACGAGTGCTATCGGCGATACTCTCGGCGGCTGCGGAGTCCTGCTTGACAGCAACGATCCCGTATTTGCCGCAAGAGTGATAAGACGTGTACTTACTGATAAACAGCTGAAAAAACAGATAATCGAGGGACAGCGCCGCCGTCTTGAGGACTTCTCCTACGACAGGATAAGAGATATTTTCGAGAAGCAGCTCAAGGCATTTATTGCGTCTGATAATTGAAAGTTCCTCATTAAAGAAAGTGTGACAATATGAAAAAAATAGGATTTGTTATCCCGTGGTATGCCGACGGTATTCCCGGAGGAGCTGAAATGGAGCTTCGTGAGGTTGCAGGACATCTTCACAGTGCCGGAGTACGTCTGGAGATACTTACCACCTGTGTAAAGGAATTCGCCTCCGACTGGAGCAGAAATTACTACAAGGAAGGTCTTGACAAGACGGTAAACGGGATTACCATACGCCGCTTCAAAGTACGCAAAAGAGATAACGAGGCATTCGACGCCGTAAACGCCAAGCTTATGGGCGGCAATACAATTACTCAGGAGGAGGAGGATGTATTCCTCAGGGAAATGGTGAACAGCCCTGACCTTTATGAGTATATCAGCACTCATAACGATGAATACTCTCTGTTTGTATTCATTCCGTATATGTTCGGAACTACATACAACGGAGCAAAGATATGTCCGTATAAATCAGTACTGATTCCGTGCTTCCACGACGAAAGCTACGCATATATGAGCCGTTTCAGAGAGCTTTTTTCGCAGACGGCAGGAATGATATTCAATGCACGTCCGGAGGCAGAGCTTGCAGAAAAGCTTTATGGCTTTTCAAAAAGCGGAACAAAAACAATCGTCATGGGTATCGGAATGGATACTGATATTGTGCCGGATCCTGCGGAGTTCAGGGAAAAGTATGGCATAAAGGAAAAATTTATACTCTATGCCGGACGCAAGGACGAGGGAAAGAACGTTCATACTCTGGTGAAGTACTTCGCAGAGTATATAAAGCGTCACGATACCGATTTAAAGCTTGTGCTTATTGGCGGCGGAGAGATAGACATTCCTGCCGGACTTATACTGGACAAGCGGGTAATTGACCTTGGCTTCGTTGACCGTCAGGACAAGTATAACGCTCAGGGTGCGGCAGAATTTCTCTGTCAGCCCTCGAAGAATGAAAGCTTCTCGCTTGTTATCATGGAAAGCTGGCTGTGCGGACGTCCCGTTCTCGTGCATGAGGACTGTGCTGTTACGAGGAATTTTGTTTCTGAGTCAAACGGCGGACTTTATTTCTCAAATTACTTTGAATTTGAAGCCTGTACCGACTATATCACCAAAAACAGCGATACAGCATGGCTTATGGGAAGCAATGGAAAAGAATATGTAAAGCGTAATTTCGACTGGGATGTCATTGTTGACAAGTACAGGACATTCTTCAGAGATATCACCGGAGAGAAGGACTAATGAAAAGAATTGCACTGGTAAATCAGAGATACGGCATGGAAGTGAACGGAGGTTCTGAATATTACACCCGTCTTATCGCCGAAAGACTTACTGATGCCTTTGAGGTGGATGTAATCACCACAAAAGCTCTGGACTACACCACATGGGAAAATCATTATCAGGCTGACTGTGAAGATATAAACGGCGTTCATGTGCGAAGATTTCCTGTAAAGGAATGCCGTGCGGAGGATTTCAATAGCTATAACGGCACATACCTTGCCCAGATAGGAGCAGGAAATGCTGATCTTTCAGCGGAAAAGCTCTGGTTTGAGAAGCAGGGACCGTATTCGCCGGAAGCTATTGAATATATCAGGGCGAACAAGGATAATTACGACGCCTTTATATTCGTGACGTATCTTTACTATCTGACTGTAATGGGACTTCCCGAGGTGGCTGAAAAATCCGTCTTTATCCCGACTGCCCATGAAGAACCCTTTATTCATTTCAAAACCTTTGAAAAGCTTTTTACCCTTCCGAAGGCATTTGTATTCCTTACGGATGAGGAAAAAGCTCTTGTACAGCGTCTTTTCGACTGTAAGGACATTCCTTGTGAGGTCATGGGAACAGGCGTTGAAGTTCCGTGTACTCCGGATGAAAGTGCGTTCAGAAGCAAATTTGATATCACCGGAGATTACATTATCTATGTCGGAAGAATCGACGAGGGAAAGAATTGTCCCGAGATGTTCCGGTATTTCATGGAGTATAAGACACGCAATCCCGAAAGCGGACTCAAACTTGTGCTTATGGGCAAGCCGGTCTGCAAGATACCTAAGCATAAGGATATACTCAGTCTCGGCTTTGTAAGCGAAGAGGATAAATTCAGCGGCATATCCGGAGCTAAGGCTCTTGTACTCCCCTCTGAATTTGAAAGCCTGTCCATTTCCGTTCTTGAAGCAATGACGCTTTCCGTGCCGGTTATCGTCAACGGCAGATGCGAGGTTCTCAAAGGTCACTGCGTAAAGAGCAACGGCGGACTTTATTATACAAATTACTTTGAATTTGAGGGAATCCTCCGTTATATTTTCTCACACGAAGGCGAATACGCACTTATGAGGAAAAATGCAAAAAAATATATAGATGATAATTACTGCTGGGAGGTTATTATCGACAGTTTTAAGGAGGTCATTGACAACATATGAGCGAAAAGAAGAAATTCAGCCTTTCGCTTCCGAAATTTCAGCTTCAGGACATAGTGACGATCCTGTTTGCAGCGGCAATTTTTTGGGTGAATTTCGGAATTGTCGGAGAATGCAGCAACCCAATCGTATATAACGACGAAATGGGATACTGGACTCATGCAGCGGAATTTGCAGGTCTGGATTGGCGTGGCGTTTCAAATTCACTTGCGTGGTATTCATATGGATACAGCTTTATGCTTGCACCTCTTATGAAGCTTATTTCTGATACGGTTCTGTTATACAGGGCGGCACTTATGCTGAACATCGTAATGCAGATACTTTCGTATTTCATGTTTGTTTATATTCTGAGGAATCTATTTCCGAAGCTTGAGAAGCTTCCTGCAAGCGTTGCTGCAGCGGCAGGCATATTCTATACAGCCTATCGTCTCAATGCAGCCATTGCCTTTTGTGAAACAGCATTGCTTTTTGTAACAACTCTTACGGCGTTTCTTCTTGTGAGAGTTATAAATAAAGCGACTTATTTTAATTGCGGAAGCCTTGGACTGGTGGCAGCGTATTTGTTCATGGTTCATAACAGAACTATCGGAATCGTTGCTTCTGTTGTGCTTGTAATGGCAGCAGCACTGATTTTCAGAAAGATAAATTTCAGACAGGGCGGTGTGTTTGCAGGAGTTCTTGCAGTAGGAATCATTGCGGATAAACTTATAAAGTCTCATCTCAAATCTGTGTTGTGGGAGTCGGGAACTTCAAGCGGCAACGATGCTTCAAGCGTATTTGGCAAGATAAAGGCAGCGTTCTCATCAGGAGAATCTGTAAAAAGGCTTCTTTCAATACTTGCGTCACAGGGCTTTGCGATTTCAGCGGCAACATTCTGTCTTGCACTTTTTGCAATCTGGGCAATGTTCAGAAGAATTTCAATAGAGACGTTTGATGTAATCAGAAAGAAAAAGGGCAGTGGGATTGAGAACAGTTCATATATTCTTCTGTTTATATTTTGTGCATTTATCTCAACATGGATAATAAGCGGAGTTTTCATGTTCGATTTTACGCGTATCGACCATGTGGTTTATACACGCTATTTTGATATAATGGTGGGAATACTCATCATGACAGGAATCTGCTTCCTTTACAATGCGGATAAATATGATATGGGAGCAATGATGCTCATACCGCTCATCATGAAAATCGGAGCGAAAAGAGCTGCCATAACGGTTCAGGAAGCATCACAGCAGGTATTCAATAAGGTAACAGTTCCTGGAATATGCAGGCTTTATGAGGAGAACGGAACGAATTTTCATGCGTATCTGAGCTATTCCGTAACGATTTTCTTTATTCTTGCACTGGTACTTTATTCACTTAAAAAGCATAAGCTTGGAATATATGTTGCTTCATTCATATGTATGTACGCATTCAATTCTAATACACCTGATGCAATGATAGCCGTTACGAAGAATCAGGAAAACTATGTGAGTGATTCCGCCCTCATAGACAGAGTTAAGGAAAGCGGAAAAAAATACATATATGTTGAGCCGGGTACGGGAACATTTGCCTGCTATCTTCAGTATAAATTGAATGATGTCAGAGTTGATTTTTACAGGGACGGCATGGAAATGTCGGAAGATTCCGTAATATTTATAAACAGAAGCGATATTATAAGCTATGCAGGACACGAGATCCTTGACCTTTCTGACAAGAGAGTACTGGTATCGGGAAAAAAGAATGAATCTTCAGAAACAGAGCTTCCGCTTTCAATAATGAATGTTTTTGATGTGGAATGCTATATTGCGAATGAGGATGCGATTGAAAGTAATCCTGAAAACCCGTATCTCTGCTTCGGACCATACCTCAGACTTGATGAGGGAATCTACAACTTTACTCTTGACATGGAGTTAGATGAGGTTTACGGAGCAAATGAAGATACATTAAGCATAGGTTATGCGGAGATAAGAAGCAATTCGACAGATACAAGCTTTGCTCATGCAGAGATTACATCAGACATGACAGACAAAAACGGCATGGTAAGCATTGAGCTTAATGCCGATGTGGAAAAGGTCGTAAGCGATATGGAAATTATTGTATTTCTTTATGAACCAGATGCTGTTTCAATGCAGCTCAATTCAATAAAAGTCAACATGGAGGACTAAATTATGAAGCTTATCATTCAGATACCATGCTATAATGAGGAAGAAACACTCGAACTTGCCTATAATGATCTTCCGAGACATATCGACGGAATTGATACCATAGAATATCTTATCATCAACGACGGAAGCAAGGATAATACCGCCGCAAAGGCAAAGGAACTCGGTTTTCATCATATCGTGAACTTCAAGCAGAACAAGGGACTTGCAAAGGGATTTATGGCTGGAATCGATGCCTGTCTCCACCTCGGTGCAGATATCATTGTCAATACAGACGCTGATAATCAGTACTGCGGAGCCGATATTGAAAAGATTGTCCGTCCCATTCTTGATGAAAAGGCAGATATCGTTATCGGTGAGCGTCCTATCGACGAGACAGAGCATTTTTCATGGAAGAAAAAGAAGTTCCAGCATCTTGGCAGCTGGGTAGTCCGTGTCGCCTCCGGAACTGATATTCCCGACGCTCCCAGCGGTTTCCGTGCATATTCAAGAGAAGCGGCTCTCAGACTGAACGTTGTAAACGAATACACCTACACGCTTGAAACCATTATTCAGGCTGGAAACAACAAAACAGCCATGACATCCGTGCCGATCAGAACGAATCCCGAAACAAGACCTTCACGACTTTTCTCAAGTATGTGGCGCTACATGAAGCGTTCATCAACAGTAATCACACGCTCATTTGTAATGTACAAGCCGCTGAAATTCTTCATGACAATAGGTTCAGTCCTGATGCTTCTCGGAGCGATTCTCGGCATACGCTTCCTTGTGTTCATGGGAATGGGCGAGGGCGATGGTCATATACAGTCGCTTATTCTGACAGCTATATTCATAATGCTCGGCTTCCAGACGATAACAATGGGACTTCTCGGCGATACGATAGCCGCAAACAGAAAGCTGCTTGAGGATATACAGTACAGGGTAAGAAAGGCTGACTGTGAGGAAAAGGATGAAAAAAATGGCAAAGAATAAGAAAAGACTTGTAATGATAGGACCGGTTTATCCGTATAAGGGCGGAATTTCCCATCATACAGGCTCTATGGTGAAGAATCTGAAAAAGGATTTTGACGTTAAAACAGTATCATATAAGATGCAGTATCCTAAGCTCCTGTTCAAAAAGGAGCAGCGTGATTACGCCAATGATGTTCTGAAAATAGACGATGCACAGTTTCTCATAAATACTGCGAACCCGTTCAATATCATCAGCAGTGCGATGAAGATAAAGAAAATGAAGCCGGATTTCATGATTATACAGTGGTGGCACCCTTACTTTTCGCCGTGCTATATACTTCTTTCGGCAATGCTGAGAAAGATTCCGAAAATTTTCGTATGTCACAATGTATTTCCCCACGAGCGTTTTCCGCTGGATAAATTCCTCACAAAACAAGTTCTGAAAAGAGGAGCAGGCTTCATAACGCATTCCAGAATGGATGCCGATGATCTTAAAAGCATTCTTAGCAGACCTAATTACGAAACAACAGTTATTCCGACATTCAATATGTTCAAGATAAAAGACATGAGCCGTGAAGAAGCAAGAAAAATTCTCGGAATCCCCGAGGACAGAAAGATAATGCTGTTTTTCGGCTTTGTAAGGGAATATAAGGGCTTGAAGCACATCATAAAAGCAATGCCCGATATAATTGCTGCCGACAAAGACATTCAGCTCATGGTTGTAGGAGAGTTCGGCAGCGATAAGGCAGACTATATGAACCTTATTGAGAAAAGCAGGGTTGGTGATTCAATAACAGTTGTTGACGGCTATATTCCCGACAAGGAGATAGAGAAATATTTTGCCGCCTGCGATCTTGTTGTGCTTCCATATGAATCCGCAACACAGAGCGGAATAGTACAGATTGCATACAGCTTTGAAAAGCCGGTAATAGCTACGGATGTCGGCGGACTTCCGGAGGTTGTGCTCGATGGAAAGACGGGATATATTGTTCCTCCGAAGAATCCGCAGGCCCTTGGCGAGGCTGTTGTGAAATTTTTCAGAGAAAACAAGGCTGCTGAGTTCAGCGATAATGTACACGCTGAGGCTTACCGCTACTCATGGGACAGAATGAACGAGGTCGTGAAGCGTCTTTCGGAAAAGGCGGACAGGAAATGACAAAAAAGCTGAATCTAAAAAAAATCGTCAGGCTTCTGGGAAACGCTCTTGTTATAGCGGCACTCCTGTTTGTAGTAAAAAAGTTTGCTGATATGGACATAGATACGAAGGATCTTGCTTCGGCTGAGATTATCATATCGCTTCTGCTCAGCATCGCAGTTCAGGGATTTTTTATCGTGATAGGATGTATTCCATGGCTTGGCTTCACGAGAGCACTTTCGTCAAGGAAGATACCGTTTTCTGCAGCAATGCCGGTATATACGAAATCAAATATTTACAAGTATGTTCCCGGAAACGTATTCCAGTATGTGGGAAGAAACAAGCTTGCCATCGACATGAATATCAGCCATGTGGATGTTGCCTGTGCTACCATTCTTGATATACTGTTCTGCGTATTCTGGACAGGAATCATCGCTATTGTGCTTCTGAGAGGAAGCATTGCCGGACTTCTTGAAAAATACGGAGAGAAATTCATTATTGTCGGCATTGCCGGAGTACTTCTTATAGCGGCGGTATTTATATTTGTACGGATAAAGTTCGGAGATAAGCTGAAGGAATATATTTCACGCTATTCAAAGGCTTTTGAAAAGGGAAACAGAAAAAGTGCAGTGGCTGGAATTTTCTACTACCTTGCAAGCAACAGCGTGCAGGCAGCAGGTTATTTCATGTGTCTGCTTCTTATTGTAGGGGATACATCGAACTTCGGTGAGCTTACTGTTCTGACGGGAGCGTTCATGTTTGCATGGATAATCGGATTTGTAACTCCCGGTGCACCCGGAGGAATAGGTATCCGTGAGGGCGTAATGATATTTGTAAGCGGAGCGGCACATCAGGAGAGGATAGTTCTCTTTGTACTTGTAATGCGTCTTGCTTCTGTTTTCGCTGATCTGGCGGCATTTGCAGTCGGACAGATATATAACAGCCGTCGTAATGCGGCAAAGAAATGATATGATATGTGTAAAATAAATGCAGACAATGTAAGGGACGGCATCCACAACGTCTGCAAAAACGGGCGGATGTAGTCATCCGCCCCTACAATTAAAATTATTTAAACATACAAATTGATTTGCATGAAATGCTTGTTTTTTTTCTGATATTATGTTATAATATAAGTGATTATATCACGAAGGAGTGAGTTTATGGTAGGATTTGAAAATCATATAGGAAAAATCACCGTATCTGAGGGCTATATTACTGAGATCGTTCGCCATACGGTCATGGACTGCTTCGGCGTTTCGGGACTTTCCGGCGTGAATACCTTTCAACGTACAATGTCGGGACTTACCTTCGGAAAGGCTTTTAAATCCAAAAGCGGAGTATCCGTCCGCATTGGAAAGAACGGAGGCCTTGTTATAGATCTTCACATAAAGGTAAGCCACGGCACCAATATTACTGCTGCTGTAAACAGTATTATTCATAACGTTTCATTTACCGTAGAGGAAACAGCAGGAATACCCGTGCAGAAGGTCAATGTATACGTTGACGATATGACAGTATAAGAAATAAGATTATTAATAAAATTGCGGTTTCTGCCTGATGTGCGGTGCCGCATGAACTGAATGGAGGATTGGAATTGATTAAGGGTTCCATGCTAAGAGACGCCATTATATCGGCGGCAATTACTATCAGCAATAGAAAACGTGAGGTGGATGAACTCAATGTTTATCCCGTTCCGGATGGAGATACTGGTACAAATATGTCCATGACAATAGAAAATTCAATCGCTGTACTCAAAAGAATCGGCGATGACGCACCAGTTTCTGAGGTGGCAAAGGCTGCGGCTTCTGCTTTCCTGAGAGGTGCAAGAGGAAATTCCGGCGTAATTCTGTCGCTGATTTTCAGAGGATTTTCAAAGGGACTTGCTCAGTGTACCGAGGCAGGCTGCGAGGATTTCGCAAATGCCCTTTCACTCGGAGTTGAGGCTGCATACAAGGCTGTAATGAAGCCTACTGAGGGAACAATCCTCACCGTAGTGAGATTAGCCGCAGAAAAGGCAAAGGAAACAGCTCTCTCTACAAACGATACAGAAATCTTCTGGAACGCTGTCTGCGATGAGGCAGAAGCCACACTTGCAAAGACAACAGAAATGCTTCCTCAGCTTAAAAAAGCCGGCGTAGTTGATGCCGGTGGAATGGGACTGCTTATAATTTTCCGTGCCATGACTGCTGTTTTTGAGGGCGGAGCTATTGCAGAACCGTCTGAGACCAGTACTGATAATTCTGGCGATGCTGATTCCTTCCGCAGTGCAGTAAGTGAATATGACGAAGAAATCAATTATACATACTGTACAGAATTCATGCTTGAAAAGAAAAAGGACTGCCCTGATGTATTTATGCTCCGTGCATATCTGGAAACAATTGGTGACTGTGTTGTGGTTGTTGACGATGAGGAGATAATCAAGGTACACGTTCATACTGACAATCCCGGAAAGGCTCTCCAGAAGGGACTTGAATTCGGCTGGTTCATCAACGATCCCAAGCCAAAAATCGAGAATATGCGTATCCAGCATCAGAATAAGGTCAAGGAAGCTAAAACAGCCGAAGAAGAAGGCTTTACTCCGGCAGAACAGGAAAAGGATTTCGGATTTGTTGCTGTTGCCGCAGGTCACGGTCTTGAAGCAATGTTCACCGATCTTGGTGCTGACGCTATCGTACATGGCGGACAAACAATGAATCCTTCCACAGACGATATTCTCAGAGCAATAATGCAGACTCCTGCAAAGACTGTATTTGTACTTCCGAACAACAAAAATATTATCATGGCGGCAGAACAGGCAGTAAGACTTGCAGACAGAAAGGTCTGTGTACTCCAGACAAGAACTATTCCCCAGGGTATTTCTGCAATGCTCGCATTCGACGAAACACTCAGTCTCTCAGATAACAGAATCAACATGACAAAGGCATTTGAGAAGGTTTCAACGGGAATGGTCACATTTGCCGCAAGAGATTCCGAGTTTGAAGGAAAACAGATAAAAGAGGGTGAGATACTTGCTCTTGAAAACGGCAAGCTTTCCTTTACGGAAAAGGATATCAACAAGGCTGTTATCAAGCTGACAAAAAAGCTTGCAAAGGGCGATACAAGCTATGTTACGCTGATTCACGGTGCTGATGTTACAGCCGAGAACGCTGAGGAGCTTCTCGAAATACTCCAGTCCAAGCTCAGCAGTAAGATTGATGTGATGCTCGTTGATGGCGGACAGCCTGTTTATTACTATATAATTTCAGTTGAATGATAATCAGAAAGTCGAGGTAAAAATAAAATGGCTAAGGAAAAAAAGGTAACAGAAATCACCTCAATGGATGAGGATTTCGCACAGTGGTATACAGATATCTGCAAGAAGGCGGAACTCGTTGAATATACAAGCGTAAAGGGCTGTATGGTGATTCGTCCTTATGGCTACGCTATCTGGGAGAATATCCAGCGTATTCTTGACGGAATGTTCAAGGCAACAGGACACGAAAATGTATGTATGCCGATGTTCATTCCTGAGAGCCTTCTCCAGAAGGAAAAGGATCATGTAGAAGGCTTTGCTCCCGAGGTTGCATGGGTGACTCACGGCGGAAGCGAAAAACTGGAGGACAGGCTTTGTGTACGTCCTACATCAGAGACGCTTTTCTGTGAGCATTATGCAAATATCATCCATTCATACAGAGATCTTCCTAAGCTCTACAACCAGTGGGTAAGCGTTGTTCGTTGGGAAAAGACAACACGTCCTTTTCTTCGTTCAAGAGAATTCCTCTGGCAGGAAGGACATACTATCCATGCTACCGCTGAGGAGGCAATTGAGGAAACAGAGCGTATGCTCAACGTATATGCTGAGTTCTGCGAAAATGCACTTGCTATGCCAGTTGTAAAGGGTAAAAAGACAGATAGTGATAAGTTTGCAGGAGCAGAAGCTACATATGCTATCGAGGCTCTTATGCACGACGGAAAGGCTCTTCAGGCTGGAACTTCACACTATTTCGGTGATGGCTTTGCAAAGGCGTTTGAGATTCAGTATACAGACAAGGAAAACAAGAGGGTTTTCCCGCATCAGACAAGCTGGGGAGTAACAACACGTCTTATTGGTGCAGTTATCATGACTCACGGCGACAACGAAGGACTTGTTCTTCCGCCGGCAGTTGCACCTGTTCAGGCAGTTATCATCCCTATCGCACAGCACAGAGAAGGCGTACTTGAAAAGGCGGCAGAGCTTAAGGAACGTCTTTCAAAGACAGGCTGTCGTGTAAAACTTGACGATAGCGACAACTCTCCCGGATGGAAGTTCTCAGAGTACGAGATGAAGGGTGTTCCTGTCCGTGTTGAAATCGGCCCTAAGGATATCGAGAACGGTCAGTGCGTAATCGCTTCACGCTGGAACGGCGAAAAGGTTGTTGTTCCGCTTGAAAAGCTTGAAGAAACAGTTTCTGCAAAGCTTGATGAAGCTCGTGAAGGAATGTATAACAAGGCACTTGAGAATATGAACAACAGAACATATTCCTGCGAGACAATCGATGAGATCAACAAGGCTCTTGAAGAAAACGGCGACGGATTTATCAAGGCTATGTGGTGCGGAGATGAAGCCTGCGAGGATGAGGTAAAGGAAAAGACAGGCGTTGGCTCACGCTGTATCCCCTTCATGCAGGAACGTAAGGCAGGCAACTGCGTATGCTGCGGAAAGCCTGCAAAGTGTACGGTTTACTGGGGCAAGGCTTATTAATATAATACGATTATCAGCATAATCTGCCGTCAAAATGAATATAATGTGCCGTAAAGAATTTTTCGGAGGTACATTGATATGTCGGACAAGACGGTAAAGCAGAATCACAATATTATACTGGAAAACCGCAGAAGCATGAGCATTTCGGGTGTGACAGACGTTGACAGCTTTGACGAAAAAACTATAAGTCTCTATACGGAACTCGGGGAACTGGTGATTCAGGGACGTGAGCTTCATATAGATTCCATGAGCGTTGAAACGGGAAATATGACCATAACCGGTGATATCTGGTCGATGGTCTACGGCGACAGGGACAGGAAGGGACCTCTTTCGGCATTGGGGAGATTATTCCGATGAATGTTCCGGAAACATTCTTCTCCGTTCGCGAGGAATTGGTGCTTTTCGCACTGTCATGCCTTATGGGATTTCTGCTGGGATTTGTATACGATGTGTTTCGGACGGCAAGGGTAATTCTTCCGCACAAAAACTGGATGGTGTTTGCTGAGGACGCAGCATTTCTTGTTTTCTATGGGATAGTCCTTTCAGCCTTCGTTTCAGCCGCTTCACGCGGGGAACTGCGTTTTTACTTCGTTATCGGAAATACGGCAGGCTTTGTTCTGTATCTTGCAACGGTAGGCAGTGTGGTTATTGCAGCCATGAAAAAGCTCTGCTATTTTGTGAAAAAGACGATATGGGTAGTTTCTTTACCGATGCGGACTTTTTATGTATTTATAAGTAAAAAAGCAACGGTCAAATTTGTGGGATGTTCCAAATTTATAGTAAATACTATTAAAAAAATAGGAATACTATTGCTAAAAAGACTGAATCTGTTGTATAATAAAAAGGAATCCAAAATGAAAAGGAATGTGACTGAAAGTGCCGAAAAAGTCAAAGCAAGAAAAAAAAGGTCTGTTCAATAAGGTGCTTATCCGAGTGTTGGCTGTGGCAATTGTTGCTGGATGCGTTATGATAATCTATTCAACTGAAAAAGAATGTGCCGGAAAAGAAAGAGAGCTTAATTCGATCAAAGCAAAAATTGAAGAATATGAGGTCGAAAACGCCGATCTTCAGCAGATCGTTGAAAGTGATGATTTGTCAGTCTATATTGAAAGAATCGCTGTGGAAGAACGCGACTATGCTTATCCGGACGAGCGTAGGTTCTACGATACATCAAGGGACTAATATTAAAGGAGTAAAATATACATATGCAGCAGCTGGAAATTGGTAAAATCTACAACGGTAAGGTGAAGGGCATAACTCAGTATGGTGCTTTTGTCGATATCGACGGCGGCGGAACAGGTATGGTTCACATCTCTGAAATCGCTAACACATTCGTTAACGAAATAAGAGATCATCTGACGGAAAATCAGGAGGTCAAGGTTAAGGTGATCGGCGTGAATGAGGCTGGAAAGGTGAGTCTTTCCATAAAAAAAGCCATTGAAGCCGATCAGGCTGCTCCTGCGGCACCAAGACAGCATCAGAAAAAATCTGGTGACGGCGGTCAGAACCGAAACAGGGCTAACGTCTGGGAACCTAAAAAACAGCAGCCACTCTCTGAAATGTCCTTTGAGGATATGATGTCCCGCTTCAAACAGACAAGCGAGGAACGTCAGTGTGATCTCAAAAGAAGTACTGACAGAAAAAACGGAACCCGAAGAAAATAATCAAAAGAACGGTTTTATACCGTTCTTTTTTGTGTGGAATTGTAAATATAGACCTATTAACAAGATAAAATCATTCGTTTGTTTGTTGATATATACAAAAAATAAATTTTATCGCTGTTTTCTATTGACTTTTTCTCATTTTCGTTGTATAATAATTAAGCACTAAAGGAATGGCGGCATAGCTCAGCTGGCTAGAGTACTCGGTTCATACCCGATTGGTCGTTGGTTCAAATCCTACTGCCGCTACCAAAAAGGCCCGTTGGTCAAGAGGTTAAGACATCGCCCTTTCACGGCGGAATCATGGGTTCAATTCCCGTACGGGTCACCACATCACATTCCCACAAACGCCTATTTATCGGCGTTTGTGGGTTTTGTTTTTGTCCGAAAATACCGCCAGCCACTTGTCAGCCACTTATTTTGAATTTACGATTTTATGTACGCCACAGCTGTTATGCTGTGGCTGTTTTCATGTTCCGAAGTTGAGTGCTTCGGTAATTGCATCGCAGTTGCGGACTCTTGCTTCCTGAAACATATGGCTGTATAAATTCAGCGTTGTTCCGACTACGCTGTGTCCCATATCTCCCGATACCGCAACTACATCTATGCCTGCGTTAATCAACAAGCTTGCATGGAGATGTCGCAGTGAATGAATATCACAGAATCTGAATCCGTTGTGCTTGCAGAACTCTCTGAACCAACCGTATGGAGTCTGCGGATTCATAGGCTC
>JAFXCR010000004.1 GCA_017516465.1 Ruminococcus sp. | reverse complement strand
AGCAGAACTTGTAATGACTGCGGAGTATCAGAGAAGATAGGTCACAGCTTCGGCGAGTGGTCGGACAATGAGGACGGAACTCACAGCAGGTCATGTACATACTGTGGAGCGAAGGAATCCGGAAAGCATAATTTCGGTGACTGGACAGAATCTGAAAATGGTACACACAGCAGAACTTGTAATGACTGCGGAGTATCAGAGAAGATAGGTCACAGCTTCGGCGAGTGGACAGATAACGAGGACGGAACTCACAGCAGATCATGTACATACTGTGGAGTGAAGGAATCCGGAAAGCATAATTTCGGTGACTGGATAAAGTCCGAGAACGGAAAGCATACAAGAAGCTGTACCGAGTGCGGAAACAGTGCGAGCTATATTATCGGAGATATTATAAACGATAATATAATTGATGCTTTTGATCTTGTGATGCTCAGGCGTATAATCCTGAATGGATGTACTTCTGATTATCAGAGAGCTGTTTCAGATGTAAATCTTGATGGCGAAACCAATATTGCCGATCTTGTATATTTACAGCAATACATCCTTGGTAAAATAACAAAATAATAATCAAAAACCGGTGATACCTGTAAGGTGTCTCCGGTTTTTGTGATATTGACTACAAATAATCGTTATGATATAATATAGTCAACACCGCCTTTATGTGGTATTGACTATAATCGGAGTTGATAATATGAGAATAGAACATATCGCAATGTATGTAAATGATCTGGATGCAGTCCGTGATTTCTTTGTGAAATATTTCGGCGGACATTCAAATGAAGGATACTTCAACTGTAATACTGGATTCCGGTCATATTTCATTTCTTTTGATGACGGTGCAAGACTTGAAATTATGAAAAAGCCGGAAATGGAAGATTTCCCCAAAACGCCTAATCGTACAGGATATGTGCATATTGCATTTTCAGTCGGAAGCAAAGAAAAAGTGGACGAGCTTACAGAGCGTCTGAGAGCAGATAATTATGAAGTTATCAGCGGACCTCGTACAACAGGCGACGGCTATTATGAAAGCTGTATCATCGGAATAGAGGGGAATCAGATAGAGATTACAGTGTGATTTTGATTTAATAATAGTCATAAAAAAGATTAAAGAGAATATCTATGATACCTTATTATATGTTCATGAGAGTGAGAAAATAAAATGAAAAACAAAGCATTATTCTTTGCACTGAATATATTATACTCAATATCAGGTTATCTGTTATGTATCGTTCAAATTGGTTCGTCCATGATATCAGATTATAATCAATCTCTAATTTTGATATTGGCAGTATTACAATTATCTGTCGGGCTATTTGTTAATTTATTTTTGTACTTTTTAATTAATAAGAAGAACCCAGAAAAAACTAAAAATTACAAGAAGAGGTTATTAATTGGATGTGCAATTATTACCTTACCATATTTTCTTGTTACTTTATTATGGATAGTTGGATGGCTTTGATATACCAAGGAGGTACTTTAATGAAAATTATTACGGCAGAAAAGAAAGATTTCAAGAATGTTAAGAATATAACAGCAACGACAATAGAAAGTATTTACCCACACTACTATCCTCGTGGTGCAGTAGATTTCTTTCTTAGTCATCACAACGATGAGAACATAGAATCCGATATTGAAAGCGGCATTGTTTATCTTTGTATTGATGATAATAATGCAGTCGGAACAGTTACGGTCAGGGAAAATGAAATATGCCGCTTGTTTGTACTTCCTGAGTATCAGGGAAAAGGCTTCGGACGGGAACTAATTTCATTCGCAGAGAAAAAGATATCCGAAACATTCAGTACTATAATACTTGATGCTTCCCTTCCGGCAAAGTCAATATATCTTAAAAGGGGATATGTGCCGGTTGAATATCATTCCATAAAGACTGATAACGGCGATTATCTCTGCTATGATCTCATGGAGAAAAGAATCAATTAAAAATTCAGAGAGGTGCAGAAATGGTACTTTTAGTAGTTGATACGCAGAAATTAATCACAAATGAAAAGCTGTATCAGTTTTCAGTTTTTAAAAGCCGGATAAAATCATTGATACAGAAAGCCCGTACGCACAATATTGAAGTAATTTTTGTAAGACACGATGACGGTGAGGGAGCTGAACTTACAAAGGGAACAGACGGCTTTGAGATCTACGAGGAATTTCGTCCCGCTGAGGGAGAAATGATTTTAGATAAGACGGTAAACAGTTCTTTTAACGGTACAGGATTGCTGGAATATCTGAAAGAAAAAGGCGAAAACACAGTAATGATAGTCGGTCTGCAAACTGAATACTGTATTGACGCAACGATAAAATGCGGATTTGAACATGGCTTTAAAATGATCGTTCCGGAAAATACCAACAGTACTTTTGATAATCAGTATATGACAGCTGAACAAAGTTATAAATATTATAACGAGTTTATATGGAACAAACGGTATGCTGAATGCGTTCCTTTTGATGAAGCTGTTGAGTTAGTGGAAAGGGGATAATATGAAAATTCTGGTTATCGGTGGAACACGATATTTCGGTATTCACATGGTAAATGAGCTTTTGGAAAATGGTCATGATGTTACAATTGCAACAAGAGGAAAATCTCCTGACAATTTCGGGAACAGGGTAAAACGCATCATCTTTGACAGGGCTGATATCGAAAGTATACGGAATTCGTCACTCGGAGATAAACACTATGATGTAGTTATAGATAAAATTGCATACTGTTCAAACGATATAAAGAATGTTATTGAATTACTTGACTGTGACAGATATATCTATATGTCAAGTACTGCGGTATACGAAGAAAAATCAATGAATACCAGAGAAGAAGATTATAACGGTACAGGTAAAAAACTGATATGGTGCGACAGAAGTGATTTTTCGTACAGCGAAGTAAAGAGACAGGCGGAAAATGCTCTATGTCAGAAATATTCCGACAAAAACTGGACGGCTGTCCGTTATCCGGTCGTGCTCGGAAAAGACGATTATACAAACAGACTTTTATTCTATGTGGAGCACATAATTAAGTCTGTTCCGATGAATATTGATAATATTGATTGTCAGATGAGTTATATCTCGTCTTATGAAGCAGGAAGATTTCTTGCATTTGTTGCTGAAAATGATTTCAACGGCACTATAAACGGATGTGCAAAGGGAACAATTTCGCTCAGGGAGATTATTGATTATGTTGAAGAAAGAACTGATTCAAGAGCGATAATCGTTTCTGACGGAGATACAGCTCCATTCAATGGTGAATGTTCATACGGAATAAATACAGAAAAAGCAGAGGAACTTGGTTTCTCGTTCAGTAATCTCAAGGATTGGATATTTGACTTGCTGGACTATTATATTGAATTCACAACAAGATAAATAGAAAGGCTGTCTGACTTCTTAAACAGACAGCTTTATTTTTTTATCCGGTACTTGACAAATCAGAAAAATAGTGTATAATATAATTAAACACGTTTAATAAGGAGGAAGAAATGGCAGAAAAATCAAAACGAAACCTTGATTCGACGAGAAATTTACTTTTACAAGCAGCTGAAAAACTAATGATGAACTGCAATGAACCTTCGGAAGTAACATCACGGGTGATTGCAAAAGAAAGCGGAGTAAATCTTGCAATGATAAACTATTGCTTTGGCTCAAGGGAAGGTCTGCTTTACGAGGTGTTTAAAAAGAATTTGTCGGATGTACAAAAAAATGACGCTGGATTTATGAAAATCATGTTATCTGATATTTCACCAAAAGAGAAGCTTGCAGAGTTACATTTTAAAATGATGCGTCTGATGATCTCAAATTTCAAGATTTCTCAGGCGGTAACAAAGTTTATATTATTTAATCGCAATGAAGACTTCGGAATGGAAAGTCTTCCGTTTATTGCAGAACATTTCAAAGGGAAAAAAAGCATGGATGAATGCAAATTGATTGCGCTGGAGCTTACAAGTTTACATGAACTTGCCGTTTTGCGACATGAAACACTAAAAAGTTCGTGCGATATCGACTTAACCGAAGATAATACACTGAAACAGTATATTTGTCAGAATGTAGACAGATTTTTGGATTAACGGGAGGAATTAAAATGTCAGATAAAAAAGCATTAATTGTTGTTGATATGCAGAACGATTACCTTTGGGATAAGAGAAAAAAGATGTTTTCTTATGATACATCGGAGCTGGTAAATGCTGTAAATTCACTTATTCATAAATTCATAGATGAAGGTAATGACGTTATTTATATAGGACAGATATTTCCAAATATAATTACAAATAAATGGTTTATAGGGTTTTCCATAAAAGGCACTTCGGGAGCGGAAATTTATCCAGATGTAGATATAGTTTCTGATTATTATTTTGAGAAGAATTTCCCTGACAGCTATACTTCAAAAGGATTCAGAAATTTTATGGCTGAGCAAAAATATTCGGAAGTTACAATATGCGGTCTTGATCTTTGTGGCTGTGCAGGTGCAACTGCCAAAGGGGCGGTTAAAGCGGGAATGGCTGTAAAGCTTTCTGAATCAGCTACGGGGTGTCGCTTCGGAAATGAAAAGGCAGAGAAGATGAAAAATAAATTGATTTCTCTGGGAGTTCAAATCGTCTGAAACTAATACATAAATCGAGCTGTAACAGCTCATTTTTTTCGTTTTCTATTGACAAACTCAGAAATATGTAGTATACTACATATATAGGTAATATACTACCTTTTAAGGAGGGCTTATGTACGATTTTGAACACATGGATCCAAGAATAATTGCCTTTGTGAACATCTTTATCTGTGCCAACAGACTGCAGGCAATTATGGATAACGGGCTTGTGGATATCACTGCAAAGCAGTGGCTTGCAATCGCAATGATTGACGCATTTCCGGAACCACCGACACTCAAGCAAATGTCCGAGTTATCTGGCGTTACTCACCAGAGTATGCGGCAGATCGTTGACCGTCTTGTAGAAAAAGGCTTTCTTGAAGTAGTTCCTGACAAAAAGGATAAAAGAGCTATAAGGCTTGTCAAGACTGAGGCGGCAAATAACATACGAACTAAAAAATCAGATCAGAACATACAATTTGTATATAAACTGTTCGACTGTCTCGGTGAGGAGGAGCAGAGAGCATACAGTGCATCGCTTGAAAAGCTCTGCAACAGGCTGAATGAACTGAAAGAGGAAAATGATGCGTAAATTTGGGGCGATATCGCACAAAGCGTGTGCGAAAGATAAAAAGTTGTATTTTTTGTCAGAATAAAATATGAGAGGTGCTTTATGAAAACAATAGTTGCTTACAAATCAAAATCGGGTTATACAAAAAAATATGCACAATGGATAGCTCAGGAACTCAACTGCGATATAAAGGAAAATGCTGAGCTTTCCGATATTATTAATTACGATGTTATTATTTATGGCGGCGGAATGTATGCAGGAGGCTTTAACGGTGCAAAGCTCATCACCAAAAATCTTGACAGGCTGTCGGGGAAGAAAATCGTGCTGTTTGCGGTAGGATCAAATCCCGGCAGAGAACACGAAATGCAGCCTTTCTGGAATAAGGTTCTTACCGCTGAACAGCAGAAAAACATCGGTCATTTCTATCTCAGAGGCGGTTTTGATTTCAGCAGGCTTACTAAGGGCGACAAAATTCTTATGAAGATGCTGAAAATGCGATTGCAAAGCCTGAAAAATCCTACCGAAGACGATTTGGGATTACTTGCCGCTTATGACAATCCCGTGGATTTCTCTGACAAAGCTAATATCAAGGATCTGATTGAATATGTTTTGAAATAATAAAAAGCGAGCTTTGCAGCGTGGCAGTAAGATGCTGATAAATTCCGAAATGAAAAAATCACAAAAGAGGAATATGTCCGCTGGAGTTATCACTATCCTGAACTCGATATCTCTGGCGAGTGGCATAAGATAGGTGTGTCACAGGGGTTGAGTGATATGCTTGTAGAAGAATTGACAAAGAGTTCAAAGGAGGATTAAGTATGTATAGAGATGAGGAATTGCGTGATGATATTCTTTTTGACCAGCGTGTTAGCATTCAAGCAGCCGCTTATACTATTTATTTGGAATTAACACCAAACAATAAGAAACCACTTACTCCACGGGAATTTCGAGACAAGTTTATTGATAACTGGGAAATTTTCGGGAATATGGAAAACAAGGAAAAAGAATAAAAAAAGAGCTATCCGATTATCAAAATCAGATAGCTCTAAATTTTTAGAATAATTCAAATGTTGCCAAAACGTTGCCATTCAGCTTAACTATACCACGAAAATCACGGTATTACGCCGTTTCAGGAAACGTTTGCATTATTCCCACTCAATAGTACCGACAGGCTTAGGAGTGAGGTCATAGAGAACACGGTTGATACCTTCCACTTCAGAAGTAATACGGGCAGTGATCTTATGGAGGATCTCGTAGGGGATTTCCTCAATAGTAGCGGACATAGCGTCAGTAGTATTGACAGCACGGATAATAGCCGGCCAGCCTTCATATCTTTTATCATTCTTAACGCCTACGCTCTTCATATCAGGAACAGCGATGAAGTACTGCCAAACAGTCTGATTGAGACCAGCGTTGTCGAATTCTTCACGGAGGATAGCGTCTGCTTCTCTGAGAGCGTTAAGACGGTCACGAGTGATAGCACCGAGACATCTTACACCAAGTCCCGGACCAGGGAACGGCTGACGATCAACCATTGATGAGGGGAGACCAAGAGCCTTACCCACAACACGAACTTCATCCTTGTAAAGAAGCTTGACAGGTTCAACGAGTTCAAACTGCATATCCTCAGGGAGACCGCCTACGTTGTGGTGAGCCTTAACGCCGTCGCTTTCGAGGATATCGGGGTAGATAGTACCCTGAGCGAGGAAGGAGATACCTTCGAGCTTGCTTGCTTCCTCATCAAATACCTTGATGAATTCACCGCCGATAATCTTACGTTTTTTCTCAGGATCGTCAACGCCAGCGAGGAGATCGAGGAAACGATCTGTTGCGTCAATGTAGATAAGGTTAGCATCGAGCTGATTTCTGAAAACTTCAATAACCGCTTCGCTTTCGCCTTTACGCATAAGTCCGTGGTTGACATGGACGCATATGAGCTGTTTACCGATTGCCTTGATAAGTAATGCTGCAACAACAGAGCTGTCAACACCGCCCGAAAGAGCGAGCAGAACCTTCTTATCGCCGACCTGAGCTCTTACAGCAGCTACCTGCTCATCAATAAAAGCGTCAGCGAGTTCAGGAGTAGTGATGCGTACCATTGTTTCTGGTCTTTTGTTTGAATCCATAAAATTTCCTCCTTTACCGGTGAAGAATCAGAACCGGAATATGTATAAAAATACAAGTATTATAATATCACATTTTTTCTGAAAAATCAAGTATTATTGGTTATAAAAAAGCTTGTTTTTATTTGATATGAAGGAATTTTATATGATTGCTTGAATTTTATGATATTAAGTGTTATAATATTAGTAAGATTGAATAATCGGGATTCTGTAAGGAATCAAAGTATAGAAGAAGGTGAGTTGTGGTGTTGAGGAAAATTTTATCAGCAGTTGCCGCTTTATGTATAGCGATATTCAGTATCAATATTTCTCCGGAAGCCTCCGGAACTGAGCTGGAGCATATCACAGGTCTGAACGGTACGTTTATCCAGCCGTGGCTTTATGCGACGTATGACGAGGAACGCTGGGATGCTGAAATGAAGATACTCAAGGAAACCGGAATAGAATATCTTATAATGGGTGATGTTGCAAACCATAATACTGATGGAACATGGACAGTTTATTATCCGTCAGAGATTGATTATCTTAGGGATTATTATGCTTATGATGCAGTGGGAAATATTCTGTATTACTGCGATAAATACGATATAAAGCTTTATCTCGGCATGGGACTTGATTGTGCATGGAACAGCGATATTGCTTCTGAGGCAGGAAGAAAAGCAAACAGGGAATACATGACGAAGTGCAATCAGATAACAACTGAGCTGTATAACAAATATAAATCGCAGTATCCGGATACATATTATGGATTTTACTTTGTCACAGAGCTGTACAATACGATTTACATGGATACGGATACAGGCATAGACGCCTATGCTGATGGTCTTGATGAAATGTTCACAATGGTAATTGATAACTGTAATGCTCTTGATCCTGAAATGCCGCTTCTTTTCAGTCCTTATGTGAATATTTTCGGATACGGATATGCAAGTATCAATGTTGACAGATTCACAGAATATTATACAGAGGTACTCAGCCGGATTCCTTTCCGTGACGGAGATATGCTTTGTCCGCAGGACAGCTGCGGTGCCGGCGGATGCAACAATTTACATCTTGAGGAATGGATAGCCGCATATAGGAATGCCGTTGACCGTTCAAACGAAATAAGAGGGACAAAGCTGCTTCTCGCAACGAATGCTGAGATGTTCATATCACCGGATGCGTCACGGATGAATAATCCTCATGGGGTTTCGTATGTCGGAACAAAAACAGTTGATGAATTTGCAGAAAGCCTTGAAATAACAAGACCATACGTTGATTCGTTGTTCTGTTTTGCATATCCGCACCATTATTCGCCGTATAACGCAATGCCGGAGTTCCATGAAAAATTCGTGGAATATCTGAAAACAGGCGAAATAGAGAAAGAGCCGCCAATGCCTCCGACAGTACTCAGAACGGAAGTTGTGACGTCGGAAAATGCTCCGCATCTCAGGCTTACGTTCTATGGCATGACAGATAATACTGCTGTTGCACAGACGAACATCTATAAAAACGGAAAGCTTTACGACTACCTTGTAGCCGGAGTAGTTACAGGTGGTTCGGGAGCAAATACAACACAGAATACATGGATTGACTATGAATTTGACATCAATAATGAAACTGCTGTCTATGAATTTGAATGTATTGACGTTTGCGGAAATATTTCTGGAAAGAGCAGTTATACCGTAACTCCGGAAAACACGGAAAATAATGCTTCTGAAAGCAGCACCGCAAATATGGGGGTTCAGGAGGAATGGAACAAGACGGCTCTTGATTATCTCACTTATACAGTTTCAGGAAACAGCATACGCATTACCGGATGTGACAAATCTGCCGAAGAAATCGTTATTCCCGATACCATTGAAGGGCTTCCCGTTACGGTAATTGACTGGTATGCCTTTGAAAACTGTGGAAGTCTGAAATCTGTTGTTATACCCGATACTGTTACGCATATCAGTCGTTTCGCATTTGCACACTGTCTGTCTCTTGAGAGCGTAAATATGCCGGCATCGCTGTATTCTATTGAACAATATGCTTTTTTTGACTGTCCGCAGTTAAAGGGGGTTGAGCTTCCTTCAAGCCTTGCTGTTATCGAGCAGAGAGCATTCAGTGGATGTGAATCTGTATTGGAGGTCATAATTCCTGCGTCGTGTACGACAATCGGAGAATATGCCTTCTTTGACTGCGATTCTCTTTTCAGTGTTACTGTTGAAGGCACACAGACATCATTGGGACAGCGTTCAGTCGGGTATGAATACGATAACGGCTATGGGATAAAGGAAGGCTTTATTATTGAAGCCTCTTCGGGGAAAGTCGTTGATTATGCGAAGGAAAACGGAATCCGTCTGAGTTCTGATATAGTCAGAGGAGATGTCAATGCTGACGGCAGCTTCAATATTGCTGATCTTGTAATGCTTCAGAATTATATGGTCAATTCTGGAAAGCTTAATGATTGGAGGGCGGGAGATCTTTTGGGTGATAATGTCCTTGACGTTTTTGATATTGTTATTATGAGACGTGGACTGGTTAAATAATGAATGTATTGAAAAATACCGCACAGAGTTTGTAAAATGACTCCATGCGGTATTTTTTATGTCATGAACTTTTTCTGTAAAATAAATACAATGGTTTTCCGTTGAATAAAAGCGTTTTTCACACCCATAGTGAAGGGAGGTGCAGTATGACTGAGGTAGTAATAGCTGTCTTGTCTCTTTTCGGAACACTCGGCGGCTCACTCGGAGGAATAATTGTAAGCTCAAAGCTGACTAATTACCGTATAGAACAGCTTGAAAAAAAGCAGGAGAAATACAATAATCTGATTGAGAGGACGTTCCGTCTTGAAGAGCGTGCGGAAGTGACAGATGAAAAATTTAAGGTCATAAATCACAGACTAAGCGACATTGAACATAAGGAGGAATAAGCTGGCAGCAAAGATATAGTTATCACAGTTAATTAGGAAATCAGAACGGAGGAAATTAAATGATAAAGGTAATTGAAAGAGCAGTTGAGAAATATCCTGCGAAAGCCGGAGAAAGAGGAAAATCAAGAATGACAATCATGTGTGATGATGCGTCAGAGCTTCCGGAGTATGACTCTATGGCGGCTTATGATATCACCATGGGAAGTATAGCATATGTTATCCGTCAGGGAAAGACGTATCTCATGGACAGCGATCATGTGTGGTACAGTACTGATGGAACATCAGATTAAGGGGAAGAATCATGGGGAGAAAATGGTTAAAGGCAGCTCTGATAAGAGCTGTCAGGACAATCGCACAGACAGCAACAGCTATGCTTGCAACAACAACCCTTTTGACTGAGGTCAACTGGATAGCTGTACTTTCTGCAAGTGCCCTCAGTGGTCTGCTGTCGATGCTTACAAGCATTGCCGGACTTCCGGAAGTCAGGGAGGATACAGAATGATTATCAGCTACAATTCAACGGACAGAACGCAGATTACTGAGCATTTCAATGTAAGTGAGTTCCGGTGTAAGTGCGGCGGAAATCACGATACAAAGCTTGATAATGAGCTTATCAGAAAGCTTGAGGAGCTTTATAAGGCTCTGGACTGCTCAAAGATTATCGTGAACAGTGGATATCGCTGTACAGCTCACGATAAGAACGTCGGAGGAAACGGTTCCGGACAGCATACGAAGGGAACTGCTGCGGATATCGTATGCTATGACAAAACCGGAAAGAAAATTTCCTCGAAGAAAGTCTGCTGTGCGGCTCAGTATATCGGCTTCGGAGGTATCGCTAATATTGACAGTACATATACTGCAACGCACGTTGACGTGCGTACTGGTGTGAAATGGTACGGAGATGAGACGGTTACAACTGCTTACAGCGTTACCGATGATTTCTATAAGTATTACAAGCTTGAAAAATCGGATGTGTACGGAAAAGAAAAGCGTTCTATTAATGTATCAGTCATCGTGGATGGTGTGATTTATTCCGGAGAATTGAAGAAAGAATAATAAAAATCCGCTGGAGAAGTATATTCTTCAGCGGATTTTTGATGTTACATAAAATAAAGTACGCCATCTGTAAAAAATACAAATGGCGTATTTACATTGTTTTTATGGTGGAGCATAGGGGACTTGAACCCCTGACCCCCACACTGCCAGTGTGATGCGCTCCCAGCTGCGCTAATGCCCCATAAAGAAAAAGTGCCTGCTTTAAAAAAAGTTGGCGGAGATGGTGGGATTCGAACCCACGGAGCGTGTTACCGCTCAAACGATTTCGAGTCGTTCTCGTTATGACCACTTCGATACATCTCCGCATTTCAGGACAGAGGAGAGGAAGCAGGACAACCGACTCTGCTCAAAATCCTGATTAATTATATCATATATCGTATCAGGTGTCAAGTGATAGAGTGAAAAAATAATGATTTAACAAAACAAACAGGAATACTTGTACCCGTCCCTGAATATGATTTACAAATCGAATTTCAAGGAGGATAAATATGGATTTGAAAATCAACAGAGAGATTGTTCCGGCTGCTCAGGTTATCTTTGACGGTATACAGGAGCAGACTGTGGAGCTTGATTACATTCTGCCTGACTACTACCCCGATATTTTCCGGCTTATCCGATGCCAGACAGTTCCCGTGATAACTGGATATTCGGTCAGCGGCGACAAGCTTTCATATGAACTGCGGTGTGATATCAATATACTTTACTGCGGTGAAGGGGATTCTGTTCTCAGATGCGTAACCCAGCGGCAGAGCTTTTCCAGAACTGTCGATCTCGGAGCAGTCTGTGAAGCTCCGGAGATCAGCCTGAAGCCAAAAACAGATTATGTGAATTTTCGTGCGGTAAATAAGAGACGTCTTGACGTAAGGGGAGCTGTTTCTGTGAAGATCAGTGTATCCTGTGAAAAGCAGCAGGAGGTTATTTCAGACGTATCAGGCATGAATATTCAGGTGAAGAAAATGCCTGTCAGATATGCGTCAAAGAAAATCTGCCTTGATAAAACAGTTCGTATCAGTGAAGAAACCGAGCTTTCTCAGATTCAGCCGCCGATAATGGGGATTATAAGCAGTATATGCAGAGCAGATGATTGTGAAAAGAAGATGATCTCAGGAAAGCTTCTTGCAAAGGGCGAGGCATCTGTTGAAATTCTGTACGCCTGTGAAAAGGAAGGCAGGGGAGCCGCAGAGCCAATGAAATTCTCACTGCCTTACAGCCAGATTATAGATATCGACGAGATTGACGAGACCTTTGACTGTACTGTAACACCTGTGGTTATAAGCTGTGATATTACGCCTTCTGCCGGAAAAAACGGAGAGAATACAATTCTTAAATGTGAGATAGAGATACGTCTTATGTGCCGTGCAGTAAAAACATCCACAGTGATGCTTGCGGCAGACGCTTATTCTACGGTATATCCGTGTGAAACGTCCATTTCTGCTATAAGGACGGAACAGCAGCCGGTTATATATACTGAAAGCCGGAATCTCACGGCAAGACTCGGAGAAGGCGATACAGTTCCCGAAACCATCTATGCTATGTGGTGTACACCGAAGAATATCAATACAAGAGCCGGCGGCAATGAAGGTTCAGTAGTTGTATCCGGAATGCTCACATGGTCTATGGCTGCTATGGATCGTTCCGGAATGATAATAATGCCTGACAGAGATGAAGCCTTTGAGGAAACACTGGAAATCAACGGGAATACAGAAGGCTGTACCATCAGTGCGGATGTAAACGCAGGTGAGGTTTCGTATAATATATCATCTGAGGGTGTGCTTACGGCAAAAGCGGGAATTGATATACGTCTGTCGGTAAGCGGGTGCAGTATGATAACAGCGATAACTGATCTGTCTGTTGACGATTCCGTAAAGAAGGAACGTGACGGCGATTATTCCATAAAGCTTTATTACGGTGCAGAAAACGAGGAAATCTGGGATATTGCGAAGAAATACAGCACGAGTGCCACCGCTGTAATGGAAGAAAATGAGCTTGACGGAGATCGTCTCAAAAACGGAGGAATGCTTCTTATTCCGATTATAAATTGAATAACGGAGGTTTTCAAGATGATGAAAGATATTTACACAAGTATCGCTGAAAGGACTGGAGGCGATATCTACATAGGGGTTGTAGGACCTGTAAGAACCGGAAAATCCACATTTATAAAGAGATTTATGGAGACTCTTGTTATTCCGAATATTGTCAGCGGCTTCAAGCGAGAAAGAGCGCTTGATGAGCTTCCGCAGTCTGCCGCAGGAAAGACAATCATGACTACCGAGCCAAAATTCATACCTGAGGAAGCAGTTGAAGTTAATCTCGGCGAGGGTGCTTCGTTTAGCGTCCGTCTTATTGACTGTGTGGGATATATAGTTCCGAGTGCGATCGGCTATATCGAAAACGAACAGCCCAGAATGGTCATGACATCGTGGTTTGACGAGGAAATACCATTCAATATGGCGGCAGAAATCGGGACGCAGAAGGTGATTACCGATCATTCAACGATAGGTCTTGTGGTTACAACAGACGGTTCAGTTTCGGATATTCCCCGTTCCGAGTATGAGGAATGTGAGGAACGTGTAATCCGTGAACTCAGAGAGCTTGGAAAGCCGTTTGTAGTGCTTCTGAACTCAACATCGCCGGATTCTCCGCAGACAAAGGCTCTTGCTGATGAGCTTACAGAACGCTATGACGCAAAGGTTATTCCGGTAAGCTGTCTTGATCTTGAGGAAGATGACATCAGGGAGATAATCAGAGAAATACTTTTTTCCTTTCCGATCAGGGAAATCAATATCCGTACAGCACGCTGGATAAATTCTCTGGAGAAGGGACACTGGCTGAAATCGGAGATTCTTGATTGTATAAGAAATTCTGCAAAAGATATAAAAATTGTCCGTGAAGCCAGAATTGCGGCAGAAGCTATGGGTGGATGTCCGCATATAATCAAGGCAGAGATATCCTCCATTGATCTCGGAAAAGGCTCTGTAACAATAAATGCAGAGCTTGACAGCAGCCTTTTCTATAAGATTCTCGGTGAAACAACTGGTATTGAAATCGAAAACGAGAGCGATCTGATGCCTCTTCTGACAGAGCTTAACGAGATAAGACGCAGATATCAGAGGATAGAACCGGCACTTGCAGAGGTCGAAGCTACTGGCTATGGTATAATCATGCCAGAAATAGATGAACTTTCCCTCGAAGAACCGAAAATCATTCGTCAGGGTGGAAAATACGGAGTTCGTCTTAAAGCCTCAGCACCGTCAATTCACCTGATGAAAGCTAATATCAATACAACAGTAAGTCCCATCGTCGTCTCGGAAAGACAGTCGGAGGAGCTTGTTATGTACCTCCTTGACGGCTTCGATGAGGATCCGAAAAAAATCTGGGATTCAAATATATTCGGTAAATCTCTCCATGAACTTGTAAACGAAGGTCTCCATAATAAATTGTATAAAATGCCTACCGACGCAAGAATGAAGCTTCAGGAGGCTCTTGAACGCGTCATTAACGACGGCTGCTCTGGTCTTATCTGCTTCATTTTATAATAGTTTTACTGTATATTAATAGTATTACTTTTACAGGGAGTTTATAAGTATTTATCGGGGGAAACCTTTCTGAGGAAAGGTTCCGCCAACAGCGGCGGTCCCCTCTGTCCTTCGGACATCTCCCCGCACTGCGGGGAGTCACCCCCGATCCCCCTTCCAAAGACTTTTAATACTAAAATTTCCGCCTGATAAGGTACACTGCAAGAAATACGTGAAAATTCTTGTTATCTGATGTGTGTACCTTA
The DNA here is from genome assembly GCA_017516465.1 of Ruminococcus sp. Taxonomy (GTDB): domain Bacteria; phylum Bacillota; class Clostridia; order Oscillospirales; family Ruminococcaceae; genus Ruminococcus. The sequence continues at coordinate 4,425 of JAFXCR010000004.1, read as the reverse complement.
TCAGGCGGAAATTTAATACTGAAAGTTTTAGGAAAGGAGTTTGAGGATTACTCCCCACTGAGTGGGGAGATGGCAGCTATGCTGCCAGAGGGGACAGGCTCCCGTTGGGAGAACCTTTTTTCAAAAGGGTTTTCCTCAATAACACTTGTAAATTCCATATAAGAGCAATACCGTTATATACGGTAAAATTATTCAAAAGAATCGAGGTCGATATCTGCGAGGAGATCTTTAAGATTTGCGAGTTCATCAGCGGTAAGAGTAACGCCCTTACCCATTCTGGAGTGATCAGGAGACCATTCACGGATATCGTATTTAGGCTCATGTTCGTTCCAGCTCACCATATTGAGTTCCTTTGTCCAGCCCTTTGCGTTTTCAGAGAGAACTCCGATAGATTCAGTGATTTCATATTTTAATTCAGCCATTTTTATTTTCCTTTCTTTGGTGACATTATTATAGCAATAATTATTCAAGCACAGGCATTACAGCAAGAGCACCAAGCTCTGCGGCTGTATCCATAGCCTTTTTGAAGTCCATTTTTTCTTCAGTAATGTATGAAATTCCATCTTCGTGTTCATATGCACCCTCAGGAGCATCAGAGGAAGCCGGTACACGGAAATACCAGCGTGCTGAGAGATCGTTCACGCTTGCAATAAAGCTGTTGTCGTCGGACGATTCCCATGACTGTGAGAATACAGTAACCTTATGCTTTACAGCTTCGATAACATCGCCGAGAACTGCACTTGCGGTGGGGAGCTTACCTGCACCACGACCGTAGAACATTGTCTTGTCGATTCCGTCGCCGTATACAACGACTGCATTGAAAACATCATTTACGCCAGCCATTATATCGTCATAGGAAACGAGCATTGGCATAACAGCTGGAAGAATCTTGTTGTCATCAAGAGCGGTTACAGAAGCAACAAGCTTTACACCGTGACCGAGAACATCAGCGGCTGCTACATCGCAGAGTTCAACGGAGGAAATTCCCTTTGTGTAGACATCCTTCGGATAAACGTGCTTGCCGAATACAAGTGAGGAAATTATACAGATCTTACGGCAGGCGTCGTGACCTTCAATGTCAGCGGTAGGATCCTTTTCGGCATAACCAAGCTCCTGTGCAAGAGCAAGAGCCTTGTCAAAAGGCATATTATCATTGTACATTTTTGTGAGGATGAAATTTGTAGTTCCGTTAAGGATTCCGGCAACTCTTGTAATATCGTTGGCGGCAAGACATCTGTGAAGCGGACGGATAATCGGGATAGCACCTCCTACGCTTGCTTCAAAGAAGAAATTACAATTGTGTTCTTTAGCTGTTCTGAGGAGAATATCACCCTTTGCAGCAACAAGCTCCTTGTTGGATGTGGAAACGCTTTTTCCCTTTTCGAGACAAGCTTTTACAAAGGTATAAGCAGGCTCAACGCCGCCCATACATTCTGCAACGGAGATAACCTCATCATCGTTGAGGATATCGTCGAAGTTCTTTGTCAATTTATCACGATAAGGAGAATCAGGGAAATCTCTCAGATCAAGAATATATTTTATATCCATTTCTGTTCCGGCACGTTTTTCGATGCTGGTTTTATTTTTGTAGAAAAGCTCCACAACGCCGGAGCCTACAACTCCGTAGCCAAGAACTGCAAATTTTGCTGACATATATAATAACCTCCGATAATTATTCGGCAGAGAGGATTTTCACCTCAAGAACGCCGTTGAGTTCAGTAATAGAATAGAGCCAGTCGAGCTCATGCTCAGAAGAAGCCGACATACGAAGTGAGATATTGACTGCTGCTGCACCATCGCTGGGGATGCTCTGGTTAACCGTAAGGATATTTGCTTCGTGGCTGTGCAGAAAAGCGAGAACGCTTGAAAGCACACCGGGTTTATCGCTGAGCAGCAGATAGATGCTGACAATTCTGTGAGTAATAAGCTCCTCATACGGGAAAACGCTGTTTTTGTACTTATAGAAGGCACTGCGTGAGATACCGACTCTCCGGCAGGCAGAAGCGGAGCTTTTTTCACCCTTCTGGGCGATAAGCTTTTTTACTTCAATTACCTTTGAGAAAACATCTGGCAGAATATCCGCCTCAGCAACTATAAGCTGTGACTTACGCTGATTAGTGTTATCCATACTGAAACTCCGTGATTGTATTATTGCCGTCCGCCGTAGACGCACAGCTGTACATTACTTAAATACTATACCACTTTTTTGGAATAATGTCAAGAGATTTTTCTGAAAAAGGTAAGAAAAAAATAGTAAACAAAAAAAGGTAGTGATATTTGTTGCATTTGAATGATTTTTTCTCCAGATATACGGACATCCTTGCATATTTAATGCTGTGATGGTATAATATAAACAGAATATGTCCGCAGACAGGGGGGGCATAACCGGTCTGCTGAAACGGAGGAATTTATGAAAGCATTACTGATCGGAGGCACCGGCACTATAAGCTCTGCCATAACAAAAGCTTTATCTAAAACAGACTGGGAAGTATATCTTCTCAACAGAGGTAACACTTCTGCGGATATCCCCGAAAACATAAACATTATCACCGGAGATATTAATGACGAAGCAGCGGTTTCAGAAAAACTGAGCGGAATGGAATTTGATGTGGTATGTCAGTTCATCGGATTTGTTCCGGAGCAGATTGAACGTGATTTCAGACTGTTTAACGGCAAAACAAAGCAGTATATCTACATAAGCTCCGCATCTGCATATCACAAGCCTGTTGCTTCCTATACAATAACAGAGGGAACAACTCTTGCCAACCCATACTGGGAATACTCACGCAATAAGATTGCCTGCGAGGAACTGCTGATGAAGCTTTACCGTGAAAAGGGCTTCAATGCAACGATAGTGCGTCCCAGTCATACATATTGTGAAAAGAGCATTCCTCTCGGAGTTCACGGAAAAAACGGAAGCTGGCAGGTTATCAAAAGAATGATGGAAGGAAAGCCGGTAATTATTCACGGCGACGGAACTTCACTCTGGACGATTACTCACAACAGTGATTTTGCAAGGGGATTCATCGGTCTTATGGGAAATCCTCATGCTATCGGAGAATGCTTCCATATCACATCATCAGAAACTGTTACATGGAACCAGATTTACAAGGCAATTGCAAATGCTCTTGGAGTTGAGCTTAAGCCTTATTATGTTTCCTCAGATTTTCTTGCTTCTGTAAGTGATTATGATCTCATGGGCAGCCTTATCGGCGATAAAGCGGAATCAGTTGTTTTCGATAATTCCAAGCTAAAGAGGATAGTTCCTGACTACCGTACTGATGTCAGAATGGAGCAGGGAATCAGAGCAACAGTTGAATATGTTCTTGCACACAAGGAGTGCCAGCAGGACGATCCTGATTTTGATTCATGGTGTGATCGTGTAATTAATGCTCTTGAAGCTGCAAAGAAGATGATATAAAACGAAAATCCCCGAAGTATAATTGCTTCGGGGATTTTTTGTCTGCTTATTGTTCGGCAAATACTGTATCTTCAATAATTTCGATATTTGATGCGTAATCCATTGCAAGAACAGCTCCGGCAGTCACATTTTCGCCCCAGAAGGTTCCGTCAGCGGGAATCTGGAGCTGTTTTGTATCGTAGGTCAGTACGAAAGGCAGTCTGAGCGAAAGCGTGTAAAGCTTTGCCCTTGTCATGTTGCTTGTAATATTCGGAAGTGCTTCCTTTGACACCTTGCTTATGAATGAAGGACCTGATGAAGCAGCTTTTTTAATAAGCTGAGTCATTACCGCTCTCTGACGCTGAGTTCGTTCAAAGTCATTGTTTCCGACATATCTGATTCGTGAGTAGCATAATGCTTGTTTGCCGTTGAGATGAACTTTTCCGCCTCCTTCAAGGAAATCTGCATTAGGTTCGTCGCCCATAAGATTGTTTACCTCGCTGACGAGAATAACATTTACAGCCTCGGCTTCTTCATTGGAGAGCGTGAGATCAATACCACCGGCAGCGTCGATAATTGAAGCAAAAGATGTGAAATTGACCAGAACATAGTGATCTATCTTTACATTGAAATTTCTTTCAATAGTATCCATAAGAAGCTCAGCACCGCCGTAGGCATACGCAGCATTGAGCTTATCCATACCTCTGCCTGGAATATTAACATAGCTGTCACGCAGGAATGATGTCATAATAATTTCGTTTGTTTTCTTGTTGAGTGAAACAAGAATCATGGAATCAGAGCGTCCCCTATCATCAACAGATCGTCCGTCCGTTCCGATAAAAAGAACGCTTTCAACGTAGCTTTCACTCATAGCTCCGGCAGTTCTTGTTCTTGCTCCTGTTTCCTTGTAGTTAATTTTCGTGATAAGAGAAAGAGATATGCAGGAGTATATTCCGAATAGCAGGATAAAAATTATCAGAAGTATAAGGATTACTCTTATTATTATTTTTTTAACAGAATTCTTT
>JAFXCR010000003.1 GCA_017516465.1 Ruminococcus sp. | reverse complement strand
GACTACAAAGAAATGTCAATGCTGAAAGCTCTTGCAGATAAGCTTCGCATTGCAGTAGTGCTTATTCATCATACACGAAAATGTAAGGACAGCGATCCGTTCAATATGATTTCAGGAAGTACAGGTATCAGCGGTTGTGCTGACGGCAGCATGGTACTCGCTGAAACATTCCGTGGAAGCAGAAAAGGTACACTTTATTGTGTCGGACGTGACATTGGCAACGCTGAAATTGCAGTTGAGTTTGATGAAGCTGTTATGAAATGGATTGTATCGGACGAACCGCCACCACAGAAAAGTCATGACAACATTTTTCTCTCTGCGGTTTATCTGTTCATCAGAAAGAGATTTCATTTTGTTGGTACAGCAACAGAGCTGATTGATGAATTGAAATCAATTACCTATGAAGAATTCTTTCCCAACAGAGTCACAAGAGATTTAGTTCAGAACGGATATGAACTGAGCAAGTACGGGATTGAATTTCAGTACAAGCGAACTCATTCGGGGAGAATAATTCACCTTGATTATTATTCAGAGCGTGACGGTAGTGACGGTAAAAACGATGATAAAGTTACCGTCACGCAAAGGTATCTTAAAACGTCACAAATGTCTATACAGCGTTGATTGCAGTGCGTGTCGGTAGAAGTTGAAGTGTAAAGTTACCGTCACGGATTGAAGTTACCGTCACGCACAATTCAGCCGAAATTTGCCGTGCATTCTCGCATAGGGTAATTACCCCGCAAAATCAGTTGAGGGCGAAATAACCCCCATATTTGCAGAGTGTGAGCAATACAAATCAAATATCGGATATGAATTCACATAACGGAACAAAGTTGATAAAACAGCAAAAATCAAGTCAACTTCGGAGCAAATATAGTTTGCAGGTTAAAAGCAAGGCGTCAAAAGCCGCCTTTCAGCTCACCTTGACGAGCAAAGCTCGCCGATTCTTCGGGCTTTGTGGGCGATAAAATGCAGGTCGAGTAATGGAGTCAATTCTCAAAAATTGGTCGGGTAATGATGTCATAATGTGAATTCACAAGCATAATACCGCCTGTTCTGCGAGGTTTCAGGCTGGAGTCACGAATTAGAGTCCTCCTTTGGAGGGCAAGCATAGCGCATGGCATGCCGACTTTAAATCCTGTGTCGGCACAACCTCGCCCTCGAACAGAATCCTGACTCGGGCTCGGCAGTCCGCTTCTGCGCCTTCAAGACGGGAGAACCCGAACCCCTTACGACGAGCCGTCGCTCCCAATTGTGCCGACATAAAGTTTTTATGGACAAAGAGTTATTGTGTCGGCGCCCTGAAATATTCTAAATGAAAAGAAAAAATCGGTGCGTAACGAATCAGTTTTGTAGTGAATGCATTTTTGGCTTGTAGTCCAAAAGTACAATTATAAAAATATTCTACCAATAAATTATTGTAAGCGAAAGCTTATGAAATAAAAAATCAAAGAACGGAGTGATCTAAAAATGTTCAAACGTAAAGTGAAATTCTACCCGAAGATATTCGGAGATACGGAGGAATATGCCGAAAGAAGAAAAAAGAGAAAATACAAATTCCTTTGCTGATGAGAGCAACTATATCACAACACACTGTAAGACAATCGGCGGTGTTGTCTACAATATCAATTCTGTGTTTGATATGAAATCCAAGTCTACAGCAGAGGATAAACTGAAATTTCTGCTCAGAAGTGCAGCAGAAAAATTATCGTAAATAGCTGGACTTTCAGAACCGATTGTGATATATTGTATGTGATCTCAATCGGTTTGGACGGCGAGCCGCCGCACCCGATTGTGCCGACATAAAGCAAAATTGAACTTGAAGTTTACTTTGTCGGCACGCTTAAACGGGAATGACACGGTGGCAGAACAGGAGGATTGATGAATGAATAACACACCGGACCGAAATAAGATAACAGCTTTATACTGCAGACTCAGCCACGAAGATGAGCTTGCAGGAGAGAGCAACAGCATTTCAAATCAGAAGGATATTCTGAAAAAGTATGCAGACGAACACGGATTTTTCAACACTCAATACTATATCGACGACGGGTATTCGGGAGTTGATTTTGAGCGTCCCGACTTCAAACGTATGCTTGACGATGTGGATAACGGAAAAATTGCAACCATTATCACAAAGGATTTATCACGTCTCGGAAGAAATCATCTCCATGTAGGACTATACACAGAAGAATATTTCCCCAAAAACAACGTCAGATATATTGCGATTAACGACAATGTTGATACTGCAAATCCCAATTCATCAGGAACAGACATGGCAGCTTTCTACAACATTTTCAATGAGTTCCATGTCAAGGAAACGAGTAAGAAAATCAGGGCTACTTGGCGAATCAAGGCTCAGCGTGGTGAAAGAGTAGCTTCACGTCCAGCTTATGGATATATGAAAAATCCTGATAATCCCAAGCAAATTATCCCCAATCCCGAAACTGCTCCTGTGGTGAAAAGAATATTTCAGATGTGTGCAGAAGGAATTGGACCGACTCAGATTGCAAGAACTCTTGAAAATGATAAGATTTATACTCCGACAATGTATGAATTCAAAAGAACAGGCACCAGACTTACAGGGCTTAATGAAGAACTGCCGTATGCATGGAGTGGAAGAACAGTTGCTGATATTCTTGAGAATATTATTTATCTTGGACACACACTTAATCTGAAAACCGAGAATATTTCTTACAAGGATCATCGTAAGCGAATCAGGCCAAAGGAACAACAAGTGATGATTGAAAATACTCATGAAGCTATTGTTAGTCAGGAGATATGGGATATTGTTCATAAGCTCCGAGACGGGAAACGCAGACGCACCAAAACAGGCTATAAGAGTATCTTTGCAGGAATTCTGTTCTGTGCTGACTGCAAAAGCAAGCTGTACTTTGTATCGGGAGACAGCATAAAGACTGAACTATTTCACTTCATCTGTGCAAAGTATCGTAAGAAGGGCAAGGATAACTGTTCAATTCATTCGATAAACGAGAAAGTGCTGTATGAAATTGTGCTTGAAGAAATCCGCAGAGTTACAGAGTTCGCAAGAGAACGTACAGAGGAATTCGCTGAGTATATCAACAAGAACTCCGAAACAAAGTTAAAGAAAGAGCTTAAGGATAAGCAGAAGCTACTGGATAAGCATAGGAAAAGGCTGACTGAGGTTAGTACGATATTCCGAAAGCTTTATGAGGATAATGCACTTGGCAGAATTACAGATGAACAGTTTCAGATGCTGTCACAGGTCTATGTCGAAGAAAAGAAACAGCTTGAATCGGATATATCTGAACTTGAAACAGTAGTTGAGGAAATGAAATCAAAATCCGGAAGCTCTAAAACATTCATTGAACTTGCCAAGAGGTTCACAGATATTCAGGAGCTTACTCCGGAAATCCTGCATACGTTTATCTCAAAAATTGAAATTCATGAAAAAATCAAGGACGAAACTACAGGCAAGAAAACACAGAATATCGACATTTACTTTACCCATGTAGGCAAAATGTCCTAAACAAAAAGAAATACGGAGAGCTGAAAACTCTCCGTATTACATAACTTTTTATTGTTCCCTATGGGTGGCGGCATATTCAGGTGCCGTTTTCTTTGTTATTTCAGACTCTTTACAATGTACTTTCCGCACAGCTGACGGCTCTTGCCGACATTGAAAACGTGCTCATGGAAAGTTTTTGTGATAGTCTCACGGTACTGCTCCTTTTCAGCAAGCATAGTACTGATAGTTCCGCCGATATCACCAAGAGCGTCAGGCTCCAGCGATACGCCGATAACATCACGCAGAGTAATATTTATAGGCTTTGTCTTTATCTTTTCCCATTCCTGATTCATAACCTTCATAGGTGTATTGATAAACAGAACAGGACGCTTTGTTACAAAAGCAAATTCCCATGAAATATCCGACCAGTCAGTGATGAGAATATCAGACTCCATAACAGGATTATTTGACGAGAAGTCAGTCTGTATCTCAATATTGGCGAACTTTCCGTATTTTTCCTTCATAAGCTCGAACTTCTCAGGCTCGTGACGTACCTGCTGCGGATGAGGACGGACGATGATTTCATAATCCGTTTCGGCAAGCTGATCGAGTATTCCGTCAATACAGGAATCAATAATATTATCCGGCTGCCATGACGGAGCAATGAGGATTCTCGGAACCTTATTTTCAGCGTGATCGGTACTCTCATATTTTTCGATCATCTCGTCAATGAGAGGATATCCCGTTTCAACAAGTCGCTTTTTCGGTGTCTTGTAGAGTTCCTCTGCATCTCTCAGCTCGTTTACGCAATCGATACCAACGGCAAATACCGTATCATACCAGTCAAGAGCACCCTTTCTGAGGGTAAGAGCTGTACTTCCCATGCCGTGGAAGGCATAGACGTATTCCACCTTCTTATTTACTCTTGAACGCTTGAGGTGATATTTTTCCAGATCGGGAGTAGTCATAACGCACATACGGCAGTCAAGACGCATGAAAAGCGGTATGAGATACTTATCGGAAGCGATATAATAAGGAACTATCTGTTCTCTCGGATCATTGAAAACAGCGTCGTCAGGATCGCTCGTTACATAGTGGATCTTAATATCCGAATGATTGCAGATGTAGTCGATCATTCCGGCATAGTACTTGAAGAAACCGCTCTGCTCGGAATAGAACACAAGCTCAACCTTTTCATTTGCAAAGAACTTCTTGTAGTCCTCTTTTTCTCTTGCTCCGTGAAGCTTGTGAAGACGTTCTTTTTCGATTCTCTGCTCCTTCATCTTGTTGAGATATTCATAGTCGATATACTTTTTCGGCGGCATACAGATATTTGTGAGATACATGGACGGAATAGCAAAGATATTTCCGAATATCCAGTAAAGACCTACGCCAGCCGGCACGAGGAATGCAAAATATACTGAAAATGCAACCATGAATACTGTGGTAATGATCTTGTTGGCATTTCCCTGAGCCATCTGAAGAATGTTTATCCTGTTCTGTACAAAGCAGAGAAGCCATGCACTGATACCAGAAAGCACCGGTATCACGAGAAGTATGTAATCCTTCTTGAATGTGGGAGTCTTGCTGAGGTCAATTCCGAGGAAGTGCATATCAAGTGCTTTTATCTCGGAGAATACTCCGCCGAGATTATTTCCCTCCGGAAGAAATCCGTCCTTTATCCTGTTGATGATCTCAACCTGATAATTGCTGTCCTCGTTGTTGAAGCTTATCGGAGAGTTCACAAACCAATCTCTCATGGTGTCAATAACGCTGCCATCTATCTGCAATACATAGGAAAGCGGGCGGTAAATTACATATACAAGTCCGAGTACAAGCGGAATCTGGATGAGAAGCGGTACAGAACCAAGTATCGGGTGATATTTATGCCTTTTGTACAAGGCAAGACGTTCATCCGCAAGCTTATCCTTGTCGTCGATGTACTTGATTTTAAGTGCGTTTTCCTCCGGCATAAGCCTTACCATGTTGATAGAGTTCTTCTGCGTGAGAAGGCTTATGGGGAAAAGCAGTATCTTTGTGAAAAGTGTGAATACTATAATGCTCAGACCGTAGTTATGGATCAGATCGTAGATCAGACTCATTACCCAGCCGAGAATCGTACCTAATACAGACATTTTACCCTCTCCGGAAATTAATCTTCATCATCTGCAAGAAGATCATCTGCTGTGATGACATCCTTCTCACCGTCATGAAGTGCATTGAACTCAGCTGCATTGATAGCCGGAACTGTTTCTGCCTTGTTCTTTTTGAACGCTCTCTTGATCTTGCTCCAGAAAATACCGATAAACGTACCTGCTGTGATAAGAACGCCTGCTGCGATCTGGATGATGAGGCTTGTGGTTGCCGGATCAATGTACATTGCTGCTGCCTGATTAAACATAATAAACTATCCTTTCTTAATTTACTTTTTCTACTTCCCAGTTATCGAAATCTCTTGCGTCACCGGTGATCTTATAAAGCGTCTTCGGCTCTAAAAGACCGTAACCCATAAAATCGTATGTCTGAAGATATCTTGTGGGATGAAGCTCCTGTGTTATAACATCATTATATGAATATCCGAACTTTTCATGATCTATGCCGGCATATTCAAGAATACTTGCCGGAAAGAAATCATTTGTAAGCTCTGACTTGCTGTCTGTCTGAAGCGGAATTCTTTCGGCATTCTTCGGCTTTACAAGAAGTGATGTCATGATAGGACTTTCAAGATACTTCTTGTTTGCCGCTTCAATCTCAGCGGGCGGTCTGCCGTGATCGCCGAGAATTATGATAGTTGAGTTGTCATAAACGCCAAGCTTTTTCATTTCCTCCATGTAGTAGAAAACGATTTCAAGGTCGCCTCTTAGAGTCTCAACTCTTTCGATAGGTTCAGTTCCTGTCTTGTCGAAAAGTCCGACAAGTCTTGCGGAACGGTTATGTGCACCGTTGAGATGAGTATAGTTGAATACCTTCTTTTCGCTGTCAGCATTAAGCGGATGACTTCTTATATAATCGTTGTATCTCAGATCTGATTCAACATCAGTTGCCATAGGCATACGATCTTCCATGACTACCTTATATTTTACGAAGTCGGAAGAAAGATTTGCGCCCATTCCAACAGTATAAACGCTCTTGAGGGCATAGGGAGAAAGCTTTGCAAGTGAGATCTTTGTCAGTGACTGGATGATTCCGTTCTTGCCGGTGTAGTTGAATTCTACATTGTCGTCCTCACACTGTCTGATATTGTCGCACTGATCTTTAAGCTGAACAACGCTGCTGTATGTTGTGAGGTTGTCAATGAGAAGGTTTACATTATAGCCGTTCTCCTTGAGATTCTTCGGAACAGTATCACCAGCCCACGCCTTGCTTACATAATCTGCCCATTCAGTACCCTTATACATAGAATTTGTGAGCATCTGCGGAACAGACGGGAAGGTCTGCGTATTATGCGAGATATTATTGCGGTAGTATGTAAAGCCTTCGAGCTTATCGTTGAGTTCGGGATAGCGTGCAACCGCCTGATCCATCCAGTCTCCGTCCATTCTGTCAACGAGAAAGACGATGATATTTTCTTCCTTTGAAAGTGACATAGCCGGTTCATAAGAAAGATATGATGTATAATTCTTCTTGTATTTGCTGAAATCTGTCGTAAGCATTGAAGTTCCTGTACCGGCAAGCTGCATCAGGAAGAAAAGTGCACTCATATACGGTATAATTTTCCCACCGGAGAAGTTCAGCACCTTATTTTCCGGAAGCTTCCTTGCAATGATCGTCAGAACAAGCGGAAGTGCTATAAGTGCAATATACAGTGCCGCATTCAGTATAACCGTAGCCTTGTGGTCATTATAGCGGTAAGCGTCTCCGGTGAAGGAAGTCATCTTTCCGTTAAGGAAAAGCATCTGTATATATCCTGCAAACAGGAATCCAAATAGCAGCCTTGATACTATTATATACAACTTCTCGCTGATGAGCAGCATTACTGCCTGAAGTGCAGACAGTGCCGCAAAGGAAATCAGGGATACTATCAGCATAGGAGGGAAAACACGTCCGAAGCCTACTATGAAATCCCTCTGATTTCCGATGAAAACGTCAAGAGGCGAAAAGAAAAACAGCGTAAAGCTGAAAGCCAGACTTATGAGAAGCATTGTCAGCACGTTTTTTTTGTTAAAACGATCTGCCAGCTTCTTTTTTCCACCCTTTGCCACATTTTTTTCTTTTGTTCCAGAATCATTTACGATTTTCTTTTTTTCTTTATTAGCTTTGTTCATATCTTAACCCCTATCATCGACAAAAATATACATCAAATATTTTATCACAGTACATCAGCAATGTCAATAATACGAAAATCAATTTAAGCATTTAACACAAAAAAAGCATTCCGCACTTTCCTTTTATGTACGGAATGCTTTATATAATTTCTTGTGTTTCCCTATGAATCTGCAACAACAGACATTTTTACGCTTTTTCGTTGGCATCGTAGAACACATTATAGAGGACTGCTCTGTGACTGTAAGTACTCAGCACAAGACCGATAATCACATACATACTCACCATAGCGGTTCCTCCTGCACTTAGGAACGGAAGCGGAATTCCGATAACCGGAGCCATTTTCAGTACCATTCCGATATTGAGAATACAGTGCGAAAGCATAAGACCGAAGGCTCCCATACAGATTAACATACCAAGACGGTCGCAGGTCACACGGCTGTCAGCGAATATCTTCAGACATATATACGCAAGGATTATTAGAAGTCCCATTGCTCCGAGGAAGCCGAATACCTGTCCCACATAAGTGAAAATGAAGTCGTTGTGAATCTCAGGAACGTATACATATTCTTCCGCCTCACTGAAAAGTCCCTTCCCGAAGACCTTTCCGGATTTGAGAGCCGCCAGTCCGAGATCCTGCTGGTATTCTATATCAGCATCACTTCCCGGATTAAATAGAATAAGTATACGTTTTTTGTGGAATTCGTCAAGGACAAAAAACCACATTGCCGCTATTGCCCCGCCAATAACAACCGGAGCTGCCGCAAGATATTTCCACGATATCTTGGCTGAACATATCATACAGATAAATATCGCCACAAAAACAATTGCCGTACCGTAATCCCCCTGCAATCCGACAACTGCGATAGGAAATCCGCCATGGATGAGAAGCAGAAGCATATGCAGAGGCTTGTTCATGTTCTCCTCGTCCTTTGACAGATGATATCCGAAGGTAAGGATAAAGGCTATTTTAAGTATCTCCGAAGGCTGAAAGTTTACCGGACCTATCTGAAGCCACGCCTGATCGTCAGCTCCTGAACGCTGATATCCCAGCGACGTGAAGGTCAGTGCCACGAGGAACAAAGCCGCCGGAGCAAAAATAAACCACAGCTTTACAAGCTTTCTGTAATCTATAAGTGAAATAATAACCGCAACTCCAAAGCCAATGATCATCGAAAACAGCTGTGTTTTCCAGTCATTGCCACCGACTCCCTCTCCTGCACTGATACCGTTCTCCGCTATTGAGTAAATAAGCAGAACACCGATAGCAGCACAGATCGTTACAGCGAAAATAAGTCCGGCGTCAATGAGATGCTTGTTCTTTTGTAATTTGAATGCCGATTTCATTTTATCTCCTTTTCTTTCTGATAACTATGTATTTGACCAGTATTTGCGGTCAAGGCTTCTGTACTGTGCCGCGGCAGCTATATGCTGTCTTTTTATCACCTCTGAGGAATCCATATCAGCCATTGTTCTTGCTACCTTGAGTATTCTGTCGTAAGCTCTTCCGCTGAGATCAAGCTTATCAAAAACAGCCTTGAGCATTACCTCGGCTCCGTCGTCAAGCGGACAGAATTCCTGAAGCTTGTCTGCGGTTATAAGTGCATTGCAGGTAATTGCCGTTCCTTCAAATCTGCGGTTCTGGATTTCTCTTGCCGCCGCCACACGCTTTCTTATCTCGGCTGAGGCTTCCGTTTTCTGTTTCGATGTAAGATCCTCATACTCAACAGGTGCGACCTCAATGTGCATATCAAAACGGTCAAGAAGCGGTCCCGATATCTTTGAAAGATATGCCGCAGACTTCATCGGCGAGCATATACATTTACGTCGTGGATGCCCGAAGTATCCGCACGGACAGGGATTCATCGCACCGATAAGCATGAACGTACACGGATACGTCACTGTTCCGGACGCACGGGCAATAGTCACCTTTCGTTCTTCAAGCGGCTGACGCAATATCTCCAGAGAACGTCTGTCAAATTCCGGAAGCTCATCCAGAAAAAGCAGTCCGTTGTGGGCGAGGGAAACCTCTCCCGGCTGGGGAACGCTTCCTCCTCCGGCAAGTCCGGCAGAAGAAACAGTGTGATGCGGTGCACGGAACGGTCTTTTTGTTATGAGGGGTTCCTCAGTGGACAAAAGACCGGAAATAGAATGAATCTTTGTTGTTTCAAGAGCTTCCTCAAACGTCAGCGGAGGAAGAATGGACGACATTCTTTTGGCAAGCATACTCTTGCCGCTTCCGGGAGATCCTATAAGCAATGCGTTGTGACCTCCAGCCGCCGCTATTTCAAGTGCCTTTTTAGCTGTCTGCTGGCCTTTTACATCAGCGAAATCAAGTATTTCCTCGTAGCTTGTCTCCGCCGGAACAAAATGTTCCGCCGGCTTTATAAAGCCATCACCTCTGAAATGCCTGATAAGCTCCTCTGTATTCTTTACACCATATATGTCAATTCCCTCTATGACAGCGGCTTCTGCAGCATTTTCATATGGAACAAATACCGATTTCATGCCTTTTTCACGGGCAAGCATAACCATCGGCAGAACTCCGTTTATCTGTCTTACGTTGCCGTTGAGAGACAGCTCTCCGATAAAAGCACAGCTTTCAGTAGAAACATTTATCAGGTGCATTGCCTGAATAACAGCCATGAATATAGCTATATCATGAACAGATCCGCTTTTTTTAGTATTCGCAGGTGCAAGATTTACCATAACCGATGCAACAGGAAAGTTTATATTCGACGCTCTCAGAGCCGCCCTGATTCTTTCACGGCTTTCTCTTACAACAGCATCGGGAAGTCCAACTATATCAAACTGAGGTGCTCCACGGCTTATATCGACTTCAACATCAACAGGAAAAGCGTTAAGCCCGAAAAGTCCCAGACTGGAAATATTCGCAAACATGATATCCCTCCTCAATATTGCTTCTTTTAATTATAACATCTTTTTCCGTTTTTGTAAACGATTTTTTGTAAAGGACAGGGAGATTATGTCTGATATTTTCTAAAAAATGCTTTCTATCACCGGAGTTTCGCCCTTTTCCAGTGACTCTATCATGTGGCGAAGTTCCATAAGCTCGGAGTGAAGCTCCTCGCTGTCTCCTTCCGCAAGATATATCACTCTTGCCGATATGCGATCAATTTCCGTCAGTTTTTCGTTGTTTATCAGCATTGAGGAATATTTCCTGAATCCCTCCCATGCTTTTTCAAAATCCCTTGCTCTTTCACAGGCAGAATCATGATCGCCAGAATCATAAAGCTCCCATATATTTTCTGTGCGGCTGATGAAATCAGTGCATTTTCTGTTGATGAGAACTCCCGAAAAAATGCTCATTCCAAGAAGTACCGCAAGAATTACAAAGCTTATCTTAACCCTTGTCACTGATGTTTCCCTCCCTGATATATGGTTTTCTGCCTTCCTTGCCGGCGATATAGCACTTTCCTGTTCTGTCCGCCGCCATAATTATCACATCTGACAGCTTCGTATTCCCCTCGCTGAGCATATTTTTCACCCACTGAGTATCAAATCCAAGCGATTTCAGAGATGTTTCAAGTATTTTTCCGTCCGAAACAACAAGCTGCGGCGGATCTTCCGGATGCGGCTTCAATCCGATGTCCTTTCTCGTCGGAGTATCATCCGGCTGTTTCTTCATCACCGACATATTTCCTGTGGTTTCCACGACGGCATATTGTACCTCGCTGATGTCGAAAATATCCTTTCCACGCAGAGAAGTAAGCAGATCATCCACCGAAAACCGAAGATCCTTCATCACTTGTGCATCAACCTTTCCCTCCCGTATAATTATCTTAGGACTGCCGGAAACAAGCTTCCTAAGCTTGGGGAATTTCAGATTCAGCCACGACATTATGACCTCGAAGCATACAAGCGAAAGAATAGGCGTTGCCCCCATTATCACCGGAATATCGGGATTTTCTATGGGAAGCGTGGCGATGTTGGAAACAAGTATCGTGATAACCAGCTCAGACGGCTGTAATTCGCCTAACTGCCGCTTTCCCATAAGCCTTACAGCAAAAATTACAAGAATATAAAGTATCAGCGACCTGATAAAAATTATGCTCATCAACAATAATCCTTTCATAGGAATTCTGTTGATTATTATTTCTGCTTTAACCGATTTTATTCTATGTAAAACAAAAAGTCCCTGCTTTACGGCAGAGACTTTTTGCATGAGAGATAAAAATTATAGTAATTCAATATTCGGCATTATATTCATTATACGCTTTCACAATAAGTTCAGCACAAAGATCATCGCCGAGAACAGCACTGTTGAGGCATAAGCAGTAGGTATCTTTATCCTGCCACAATCTGCCGGTATTGACATTGTAGAATGTTTCACGGCGTTTGTCAGCCTTCTTCATAACAGAATCCGCCTTATTTGACGCAATACCGTATTCAGCAACTGCCCTTTTCGCTCTTGATTCGGCATCAGCGTAGATATACACACTGAAGCATCCATTTTCTTCAAGGACATAGTTTCCGCAGCGTCCTACAAGAACAAAGCTTTCCTCATTTTCAGCGATTTCTGATATTATTCTGCTTTCCATCAGAAAAACCTTATCAGAAAGCGGCAGGCTGTCCTCCATAGAACGTGCCGGATTCGCCGAAAGAAGCAGTGAATACAGGAAGCTTGTCGGAACATTTTCTTCTGCACTTTCAAGATATTCAGGCGAAACACCGCATTTTTCAGCAGTCATTTCAAGTATCTGTCTGTTGTAACAGTTTATTCCCAGCTTTTCTGCAACAAGCCTTCCGATAACACTTCCTCCGCTTCCGTACTGACGTTCTATTGTTATGATTCTTTTTTTCATTCAATTCCCCCCTCAGTAACCGGAACATCTGATATGCTCCGGCAAATCACACAATTAAATGTAGTACATTAATACATATTATACCACATTATTTGCTTTTTTCAATGGATTATCTATAAATTTTCAGCTATTTCATTAATTTCTCCGTTTCTTACAATTAATATATATATCTATTGTGCAATTCCAACTAACGTCTTTTTCTGCAATTTAACCTCCCCGTATACTGTATCACAGAAATTAATTGCAATTGCTATTGACAGATTGACAAAATTAAGATATAATAGTAATTGAGGTACAATTGGTTTTTTTAAGATAAATCAATTAAGACGCTCAGATGCTTTACTGCGTCAAATCAGCTAATAACAGGAGGTACAATGCCATGTCACTGACAACAAACCCCAATGTATTAAAATGGGTCGATGAAATGATTGCTCTCTGCAAGCCTGAAAAGGTTGTATGGATCGACGGTTCTCAGGAACAGCTCGACGCTCTCACAGCAGAGGTTACTTCTCTCCCCGACGGAGATCCCAACAAGATGTATTACCTCAATCAGGAAAAACTCCCCGGCTGTCTCTATCACAGAACTGCTGTAAACGACGTTGCCCGTGTTGAGGACAGAACTTTTATCTGTACAAGAAACAAAGAGGACGCAGGTCCTACAAATAACTGGATGGATCCACAGGAAATGTACGCTAAGCTTACTCCCATGTACGACGGTGTAATGAAGGGTCAGACAATGTATATCATCCCTTATTCAATGGGTCCCGTTGCTTCACCTATCTCCAAGATCGGCGTTGAGATCACAGACTCTATCTACGTTGTTCTTAACATGAACATCATGACAAGAATGGGCAAGGCTGCTTTCGACAGACTCGGCGATTCCAACGACTTCGTAAGATGTCTCCATTCCAAGGCTGACGTTGATCCTGAAAAGAGATACATCGTTCAGTTCCCTGAGGACAATACAATCTGGTCTATCAACTCTGCTTACGGCGGAAACGTTATCCTCTCCAAGAAGTGCTTCGCTCTCCGTATCGCTTCTTTCCAGGGTAAGAACGAAGGCTGGATGGCTGAGCATATGCTCATCCTCGGCGTTCAGAAGCCCGACGGTGAAACAAAGTATGTATGTGCTGCATTCCCGTCTGCTTGCGGTAAGACTAACCTCGCTATGCTTATTCCTCCGGAGGGATACCTCAAGGATGGCTACAAGGTATTCACAGTAGGCGACGATATCGCTTGGCTCAAGCCCGGTGAGGACGGCAGACTCTACGCTATCAACCCTGAAAACGGCTTCTTCGGCGTTGCTCCCGGAACAAACGCCAAGTCCAACTACAACGCTCTTGCTTCCACAATGAAGAACGCTATCTTTACAAACGTTGCTCTCAACAACGCTGACAACACAGTATGGTGGGAAGGTCTCGACAAGAATCCTCCCGAGGACGCAACTGAGTGGACAGGTATCAAGACAAACGGCAAGGAGTGGACTGCTGAGGGCAAGAAGCTTGCTCATCCTAACTCACGTTTCACAGCTCCGGCTGCAAACTGCCCCTGCATCTCACCTGAGTTCGACAGCGCTGCCGGCGTTCCGATCTCTGCAATCGTATTCGGCGGAAGAAGAGCTTCAACAACTCCTCTCGTATATCAGTCATTCGACTGGACACACGGTACATATATCGGTTCAGCTGTTTCCTCTGAGACAACTGCTGCTGCTACTGGTGCTGTTGGTGTTCTTCGTCACGATCCTATGGCTATGAAACCCTTCATCGGCTACAACGTAGGCGATTACTGGCAGCACTGGCTCGATATGGGTGCTAAGCTCGGCGACAAGGCTCCTAAGATCTTCAACGTAAACTGGTTCAAGAAGGACGAGAACGGCAACTTCATGTGGCCCGGCTTCGGTGACAACATGAGAGTTCTTGACTGGATCATCAAGAGATGTGACGGTACTGTTGAAGCTGACGAGACCGCTATCGGATACCTCCCCAAGATGGGCGATATCAATGTAAGCGGTATCGAGGACGAAGTTACTCCTGAAGTCATGGAGAAGCTCCTCGCAGTTGACAAGAACCTCTGGACACAGGAAATCGCTGAAATGCGCAGATATTACGATGAAGATATCGCTGCTAAGGGTGGAAGAATTCCTGCTGATCTTTACAGCGTTCTTGACAAGATTGAAGCTAATCTCGGCAAGTAATCCATATATAATAAAAATCCTGTATGCGTGACATACAGGATTTTTTATCTTTAAAGAGTGAAATAATCACCCTTATAAGGAATACCTTAAGTTATTGCTGACTCATCAGCATATCAATAGTAACCGGCAGCTTATGGTATTTTCCGAGAATGTAGTTCTTAAGTGCAGCTGAATCAGCTTTGGTTATAGCACCGTCATCAAGCACATCCGCAGCCTCAATCTGAGCAGTATTGAAGAAAATATCGTCGTTGATATACTTATTCAGCAGAACAAGATCAAAAGAATCAATCTGTCCGTCACCGTTGAGATCGCCGCAGTATGCCGGAACTATTTCGTCTTCCAGAGGATTCTTCTGATCCGGAAGAGTCTGTCCCTCAGGAATAGCAACAAGTATTACTGCCCAATGCCACTTTTTCTTGGTTTCAGGTGCGTAAACAACAGATACACCGATATGTGTAGCTTCTGCCTTAGTGATAATATCCCAGTGGTTATCAGGGGAATTTTTCCACGCATTCAGCATGGATTCGATATTGTATGTGCCTCTTCCAAGAGTCTCACCGCACCAGAAGAAATTCACTATATCGGTATCTATAAGGGAATCGACCTCTGTTCCGTCATAGCGGACATGGCTGTACAGATCCACAATTTCATTAGCTCTGAGTTCTGCAAGCACGTTGAGATACGGAACAATTTTAAGCGGCTTGCGTCCCATAGCTTCTCTTTCCTCGTTAAAGCGTGCCGCCATTGTCTCTGCTGCTGTTGCCGTATCCATTTCCGCCCCTCCGACTGAATTGACAGTATACTGAACAGGAATTGTCACAAGACACAAAAAAGACATGACAAATGCGGTAACCAACGAAAACAATTTGTTAAACTTATTACTCATAACAAAACCTCCACCCTATTAAAATCAACACAATTTCAGCGGACATAATTTTACTATCCGCATAATTTTCTTTATTTAATATTACCACAATTAAACAACAAATGGAAGGGAAAAACAGTAAATTCATCACAATGCACAATGAGTTTCTACCTTTTGCACAAAGCATTTTTATACACGCAGTATATCAGCTTCTTTGTTTATCCAGAGAGAACATTTCTTTTTAAACACTTGTTAAAAACATTTTTTTCTTGACAAATCTTTCGTTCTAATGTAAAATTATTATATATACGAAAAAGGAGAAATTCTATGCTCAGATTCAAACCAAAGATGTTTCAGGAAGCGTCAGAATCCTACGTTACTCACAGCATTCCTGTCAAAATACTCATATTTATTGCGGCTTTCATCGTTATACTAATACTCGAATCTATCCTCCCTTCTGTATTGGCTCTGCCGAAAATTATGGATGAACTCGCTGCAGATCCGCTCTATACTTCCGGAAAAAAACAGCTTTCATTCGCAGAAATAATGGAAATAGCCGCTAAATATACACATGAACCGGAAATTATGATACCCAACCTCCTCGGTACTGTGTTCGGTACTATCGTCAGCCTTTTCTGCTGCCGCTGTATCGAAATGCGTCACGTCAGAAGCATGGGTGTCAGAAAAGAAAGACTCGTTCCGCATTACCTTACCGGTCTCGGTATCGGTGCCGTTCTTATGACATCTATAACACTCATGACCGTGCTTTCCGGAGCCAACAGCATAAGCCTTTGCAGCGGCATAAATTTCGGTATTATTGCCCTTTATCTGCTTGGATTCTTCGTTCAGGGCATGAGTGAGGAGTTCATTTTCAGAGGATTTCTCATGTCCTCGCTCGGAAGCAAAAGCACCACCCTCGCTATTGTCGTGAACTCCGCCGCTTTCGGTCTCGCTCACGGACTCAATCCAGGTCTTACACCGCTTGCTATGGTAAATCTCGTTCTTTTCGGACTTTTTGCTTCGTTCTATGTCATCCTCTTTGACGACCTGTGGGGAGCTTGTGCAATTCATTCTGTGTGGAATTTCATGCAGGGAAATATCTACGGCATAAGCGTCAGCGGCTCAGGAAAAAGCGAATCCGTTTTCACCGTAAGTCAGAAGTCGTCTCACGGCTTTCTTACCGGCGGAGATTTCGGTATAGAGGGAAGTATCTTTACGACATTAATTCTTCTTGCCGCAACAATTATTGTTCTTTACTCCATTAAACGCAGATATCACGACAAAAACGAAACAAAACAATCTGCATAAACACAAATAAAAAAGTCTCCGTTCATCACGAACGGAGATTTTTATTATCTGTTCAAAGTATAGATATTAACTACTAAATACAGCACATTAACTGCAACGGCAAGAACAACTCCTATTGAGCCTCTTGCTACTGAAGCCCCTCTGTAAACCTGCTCCGGAGTAGTTTTCGGAAATTTATCGCCTATTCTGAACAAAATCAGTGCAATAAGTCCCACAAGTGCAAGCATAATCTGTACCCTTATGATTATCATTTCCTCATGCTGAGTGAGTTCCGGAATACTGAGCAGAACATTCATCGTATTAAGCACCGCATGAACTCCTATCGCCGGAATTATCGAATTATGCTTCAATGTAATATGTGCAAGAAAAATCCCCAGAATAAAGCCGAGAATAAACTGCACAATGTTTCCGTGAGCAAGTCCGAACATCACCGCAGTAAAGAACACTGCAAAACGCTGATTTGCCTTTGAAAAGGTTCTCAGAAGCATTCCTCTGAAAAAGAGTTCCTCTGTAACAGGTGCAACAACACAGGTATATACCGCACTGACAGCCAGTCCGATTCCGGTAGCAGGATAATCACCGCCGCTTGTCACTCTTATTCCTGCAAGAGAGAAGATATTCACGGCAAATTGTCCGATCATTATTGCGGTAAACCACAGCGTAAATCCGATAAGGCTGTACTGTAAAAAATCACGGATCTTATAGTCCTTGGGCTTGAAGAAGGCTGATATCCGCTGCTTTGACAGCTTCATTCCAAGAAATGCAAATGCAATATTCGTCAGACCAAAAACAAGCATATTGAAGCCCGCCCAGATAGATGAATTCTCGATATATGTGGATATTGAGCCTGAATCTATCTGCGGATTCCCCTTCTCAAGAAATCTTACCACGACAACCGCCAGAATGTTCATCAGTGAATATGCAACAAAGAATCTCAGCAGACTGCACCATCCACCTATTGCATAGAAGCTTCTGAGCTTTGAGCGTTCATCTGCTGCCGGTTCAAGCTCCGGTTTATAGTCCGGAATGGAAATAAGCGGCTGTATCTCTGTATAATCCTCCTGATATCCGTGATATTCGGTCGGATTGCCAAAAGGATCATGCGGATCTGTCATATTTTTTCTGAGATACTCTGCCTCAGTATCATTTATATATTTTGTCAGTCTGTAAATCTGATTCTGCAATACTGCAACTTCTGCCTGATGTTGATCGTTGTTTACTAATTCGTCCATTTCCTTCCTCCCGTCCTTAGTAGTTCTTTTTAATTATACTACTTATAGAGGAAAAAATCAAGGGAAAATTGAAATTAGTATGTGTAAAAAATATATAGGCAATGTAGGGTGCGATGCCCACATCGCACCGTAA
Source organism: Ruminococcus sp. (assembly GCA_017516465.1). Taxonomy (GTDB): domain Bacteria; phylum Bacillota; class Clostridia; order Oscillospirales; family Ruminococcaceae; genus Ruminococcus. The sequence continues at coordinate 6,050 of JAFXCR010000003.1, read as the reverse complement.
ACATATTTCATTCATAACGGGCGGATGTAGGCATCCGCCCCTACATAAGAAATAAAAAAATATATGTTTGCCTACGAACGCAGTTCGCCCCTACAAAGACAATAATAAAAAAATAGGCGGATATTCTCCGCCTATACAAAATCAGAAAACAATATTTATAACTACTCTCTCCCCGATATATTCCGCACTAATGGTTCCGCCCATCTGTTCAGTAAGCTCCCGTGCGATTGAAAGACCTATTCCTGTTGATCTATCCCCTGTTTCAACGGTATAATAACGGTCAAAAAGACGTCCCACTGAAATTTCGTCAAGACCGGACGCACTGTTTGAAAAGGTTATTGTGCCGTCCTCAGTAAGCGTTATGCAGAGATCTCCGCTGCTGTATTTAACGGCGTTGGAAATTATATTTGAAAACACTCTGGACAGTGCATTCTTATTCAGCATACGATGAACTTTTTCTTCGCATATACTGATTTCCGGCGAGATACCGGATTCTGTGAGGACAGCATAAAATCCCGAAATGCTTTCCTCCAGAACATTATTTACTATCACATCCTCTGTATCGAGAGAGAGGTTATCTCCCGACACGGCAACGGAATATTTGAGAAGCTCCTCTGTAAGAAGCTTCATTGCGGATGTACGCTCCGAAATAATCTTAAGATACTGCTGTGCCTGAGGCGACATTTTCTCTCTTTCAAGGATATTCAGATATCCGACTATGGCAGTCAGCGGTGTTCTCAGATCGTGAGAGATATTGGTTACGTCCCTTTTCAGCTCAACATCTCCCTGCTGACAGCGTATTCTTTCCTTTTGCAGAGCCTTAAGCTGAACATTAAGCTCAGACGCAAGCCTGCGCATTCCCTTATCTCCGGATGATAAATATATAATTGCATTTGTATCTGTGGACAGCTTTTTTTCAAGTCCGGTTATAATTTCCCTGACAGCACACCTGATAAGATATAATTTTACAGCCAGCGTTATAATTACAGCCAACAATATTATTGCTATCCACAGACACAAAACTTCCATGCGTTACCCCTTATTAATTATTTGAGATTCTGTTTTCTGAATACGAATATTCCGGCTGAAGTCACTGCAAGAATTACCAGAGACGACCAGAGAATCGTAGTATCGTTATATGATTTTTCCCAGTCACCGATGTGTATATACTGACATCCCGGAGTAGCAACATTTATTAACTTGAACACCTTTCTCTTGATGCCGTGCGGAACATTGGGATCTTCTTCCTTCTGTGAAACGTATTGGTCTACTTCCTCTGGATCAATACCAGCCATGTAAAGGTCATTCGGAGTCATTTTTTCAATCGTTGTCGGAAGCTGAACTATCTCCTCGGTTGCTGAATTCATATACACTGTTTCATCGTAATACAGCGGATTCTCAAGGCTCATTATTATTTCAGCTGAAAATACTGACATGGCACAGGCAAACAACAGAGTGAGTGTAATACATCCTGCCTTTGAATGAAAAAGCATTGAAACGGAAGTACATATCGCTGCCCACGAAGCCGTCACAAATATTCCGGCAAGAATATACATGAATATCTCAGACGCCGGCAGTATAGTGTTATCAAAAAGAATTCTTGCTGTTATATACGACGTGGCAAGTCCTGCCAGATATATAAGCTCGGAAACTGAAATCGCCGTTATAAGATTTGAAAGATACACATTTTTTCGCTTATGACCGACTACAAGCTTATTTCTTATAGTTCCGTCAGAATAGTCAGTACCGATAAACAATCCGATAACAACCGTTGTAATAAACGGTAAAAATAATCCCGTACTGAACATATAACCCTCATGGAGGGTCTCTCTCTCCATTCCCCTGATATATTCGTCACGTTCTTCCGGAGTCAGTTCATCTACAAATTCATAATCATGATGATAGAACTCCGGATATTTCTGCATATCCCTGTAAGTTGAAAATGGAACAATAAAATTGACTACAATAAAAATTACAGCACCAAGCTGGAAATACCAGCTCTTGAATATTCTCGCAAAATTAGCCCTTAATAATCTGCTCATTTCTCTCCGCCTCCCACAAGATTCATAAAATAGCTTTCAAGACTTTCATCACGCTCCGACATGGTAAAAACTTCGCAGTTTTCCGCCGAAATAGCGTTGATAAGCTTTGTTGCACTCATTTTTGTGAAAAGGTCGGCAGAGTTGTCTCCTGTTATGGAGTAATCCACGTTGATTTTATCAAGAGCTCTTGCCATTGCGGAAATATCCTCAACCTCCACACGAATCGCCTTACGGCAGGCTGCTTCAAGCTCTCCGGCACTTATCTCCTTTACAATGCGTCCGCCGTCAATAAAGCCGTAATGTGTGGCAAGTCGTGACAGTTCGTCAAGAATGTGGCTTGAAATAAGAACTGTAATATTTCGCTCCTTGTTAAGCTTTAAAATAAGCTCACGGATCTCGATGATTCCCTGTGGATCAAGACCGTTTATCGGTTCGTCAAGCACGAGAAAATCAGGATTTCCGACCAGAACCATAGCGATTCCAAGTCTCTGACGCATACCGAGTGAGAAGTTCTTTGCTTTTTTCTTTCCTGTACCGGCAAGTCCTACAAGCTCCAGTATCTCAGGAATTTCATTAAAATCCGGCACCCCCACAATACGGCACTGCTCACGGAGATTCTCCGCAGCATTCATTCCCATGTATATAGAGGGAGTCTCAACCACCGCACCCATCCTTCTTCTTGCGTCGTAGATTTCGTTGCCGGTGCTTTTTGCTCCATAGAGTGTGTAGTCACCTGAGCTTACAGGCTGTACTCCCGTAAGAAGACGTATAAGTGTAGTCTTGCCGGAGCCGTTTTTTCCGACGAAGCCATAAATTGAACCCTTCGGCACGTTCATTGAAAGACCATCAAGTGCCTTGAATTTCCTGTAATGCTTACACAGAGCATTTGTCTGAAGAACATATTCCATTAATGTCTACCTCCTTATCTGATGTAATAATAATATCATGCAATTGTTAAGAAGACGGTAAAGAAAAACGTTAAGAAATGGTTAAGATTAATCCTCACGCATTTTAAAGCCGATACCCCAGACCGCTTCGATGTAATCTGTACCGTTTACTTCTTTCAGCTTGCGTCGGATATTACTGATATGCACCTTAAGAGAACTCTCAACACAGTCGGGAGTATCAATGCTGATTCTGTCAAGAATTACAGATTTAGCCACAACCTGCGACGGATTCTGCATCAGAATCTTAAGAATTGCAAATTCCGTTTTCGTACACTTTACGGGAACATCTGAAACCATAACGCCATGAGCAACAAGGTCAATTGTAATCTCCCTGAACGTAATGCTCTCCGACGAAACAGAAGTGTCGCTTTTTCTCAGTGCAACGGTGATTCTGGCAAGCAGCTCGTCAATATCAAAGGGCTTGGTGATATAGTCGGCAGCTCCGCTGAGAAGCAGATTCACCTTGTCGCTTATTCCTGCCTTTGCAGATAAAATAATTGTCGGGATATTCTTAATTTTAGGAAGAACTTCCTCTCCGTTCATTCCCGGAAGCATCAGGTCAAGAAGCACAAGATCAGGATTCTTGTTTTCAAGAATCATAAGTGCTTCCGTTCCCGAATACGCACGAAGTATATTATATCCCTCGCGTGTGAGGATTTCTTCAAGCATATTCCCGATATGGATATCATCATCAGTTATCAGAATAGTTTTCAATTTTATTCCCCTTTATAATTTATCGTCTGAACAAAAACAAACTCCGCTCTTTTCAGAACGGAGTTCTGGTAATCTTACTGTAAACAGATAACAATGAAATGCTTCACGTCTGTCATCCGCATATATATTATAGCACATTATGCCTGAGATTACAAGTTTTTTTAAAAAATCCCATTGCCGAAGCAATCAGAAATTTATCTGCATAAAAAATGCACCTCCGGAAACTCCGGAGGTGCATATTTTAATCAGCTTTGTGATTTTGTAATAATTGTTCCATTGCCATCAGTAACAATCCACTTTATTGTTAATGATGTTGTAGAGGTATTATTATTTTCACAAGTCATTTCTATTTTATCATTTTTTCCACTTAAAACACAACCGTCACTGAGTGTATATGATGTTGTTGTTACAACACCATTTGCACCATTATTTGTTGTAACTACGGAAACAATTGCATTTCCAACCCAACCAATAGTTGTATCAACAGCTACACCAATTGTAAAATCTGCAACTGGACTTGGTCCATCAATAAAGCCTAAGCCAAATGCAGCCAAATTACTAATTCCCCATACTATAGTATTACCTACTCTTACATCCCTTTCATAAACCTGATCAGTTGAGTTAGTAATACCACAGTTTATTTTACCATTTGTTGTAAAAATAGGAGCATTACCCTGAGAAAGATTTAAACCGTCTGATTGTATAACTTCAAGCCTTCCCTTTGTCTCGTTAGTCTGTTTATTTATTTCAACCTGATACAGAACATAATCTATTATAACATCATTATATGAATTCAGTTCTGACTTAACTGCCAGACGCTTAAAGTCACCTATTTTATACTCAACTATCTTACCATTTGTAAGAACATTTCCTTTAATAGCATTTAAAGCATCATTATTAGCACTTACATTTGAAATAACATTTTTTATCGAATCAAAATATACTTCTTTACTCAAACCATTAATTGCTCTGTTACACTGGGATATATTATAGGTCTTTGAAACATTATTAGCTGTTATTGTAATACTAAAATTTCTCGAATTTTTCTCATAATTTATCGGCATCGCTGATAAGTTGATTATAACTTCATTATCACCGCTCTTACCTGAAGATATCTTTTTCAAGTTGCTATCCATAAAATTAACAAAACTGCTCGTTGAAGAAACCTTCCAATCAACATTTGAATTAAAGCGGAGTCTAAGATAATTTACTGAATTTGATTTTTGATAGTATAAAGGCCATGAATGCATATTATAATCTAGTGAACCATCAGCACGGAAATAAAATGTGCTTGTATTGCAGTCTTCAACGCTAAGTGAACCTAACTGTGGGATAATATCTTCTTCCTTATATGTACATCCACTACGTGTACACTTACGTGTTTTTTTACCATTTGCGTTCTTTGTAGGCTGCGAAACAATAGTCCAACTGCTAAGGTTATGACCATAAGCCTTTATTGTCACATTTCTTGTTGATGTGCATCCTGAGTTTGCACATACCTGAATCATTACACCGTTTGTTGTACATGTTGCAGGCTTTGCTGTCTGCTTGTTCTTATAATTGTGGCCTGTTGCTTTTAAAGTCTCAGTCTTGCTTACATTACCACATCCGCTACGTGTACACTTATATTGTCTTGTACCTGTCTTTGTGCAAGTTGGTGCTACTTTTGTTACCCAACTATAATTATGACCATAAGCCTTTATTGTCACATTTTTTGTTGATGTGCATCCTGAGTTTGCACATGCCTGAATCATTACTCCGTCTGTTGTACATGTTGCAGGCTTTGCTGTCTGCTTATCCTTATAATTGTGTCCAGTAGCTGATTTGTAGTTCTTCTTTGTTGTAGAAGTACATCCTGATCTTGAACATTTATGGAGCTCATATCCCTGAGCTGTACATGTAGGGGCTACTGTTTTATTATACTTCATGTTGTGACCATAAGCCTTTATTGTCACATTTCTTGTTGATGTGCATCCTAAGTTTGCACATGCCTGAATCATTACTCCATCTGTTGTACATGTTGCAGGCTTTGCTGTCTGCTTGTTCTTATAATTGTGTCCAAGTGCAGAAACAACATTGGTTTTATCTGTCTTATATTTACAACCAGTTCTTGTACAGTACTTATATGAATAACCCTCTGCTGTACATGTTGGCTTATATGTGTAATTAACTAAGTTGTGTCCAGTAGCCGCCTTGTAGTTCTTCTTTGTTGTAGAAGTACATCCTGATCTTGAACATTTATGGAGCTCATATCCCTGAGCTGTACATGTAGGGGCTACTGTTTTATTATACTTCATACTGTGACCATAAGCATATATTGTCACATTTCTTGTTGATGAACATCTGG
>JAFXCR010000055.1 GCA_017516465.1 Ruminococcus sp. | reverse complement strand
TGTGAGACAAATTAAATCAAAAAACTTGACCGTAATTAAGGAAAGCCTTGATGTAATCGGAAGGAGACTTCCAGTTAAGCGGACGCATAGGGAAATTGTTGTATTTTCTGCTGTGAACAGCTAATTGCTTTTTGAAATCATCAAATGAATAGAATTTGTGGGTAGCGTAAAAGTATTCATTATCTTTGCGATGAGAACGTTCAACTTTACCGTTATGCCGAGGAGTATACGGTTTTATGAGCTTGTGCCTTATGCCACGCTGTTTGAGAAGCTTCTCAAACAGCGTGGGTGTTGGTTTATCTGAACTGCTGAGTCGCTTGGTAAATTCCTGTCCGTTGTCAGTCTGGACGCACTCCACTTTGAACTTGAACGCCTTTAGCATATGGTCAAGGAAGACAGCTGAACTATAAGAGCTATGCTCCTCAAAGGCTTCCAGATAGCGGAAACGTGAGTATTCATCTATGGCTGTGTATTGATAAAACTTGCGTCCCTCAGACTTAGCGTCGCCTACTATACAGACATCAGGAACGAATTTAACATCTATCTGAACTCTCTGCCCCGGATACTGCATTTTCTCATACGGCTTCGGTATATACTTAGGATTCGGAGGCTTAACAGGCTGTAATTCAAGCTTTTTAAGCATTCTCCATAAACTCGTTATGGAGCGTGTATAGCCTTTCTGACGAAGCTTTACCCAGAACACGATTAAGCCTGTGTGTTTGTTCTTCTTACGCATACGTTTTATTAGTTCTATTTCTTCTTCTGTATGCTGATTGGGGTGGCTGTGAGGGCGATGTGAGCGGTTTTTCAACGACTCTAATGTACCATCATATCGTTCTATCCAGCGATATATCGACGCTCTTCCTACATTGTATCGCCTTGCGGCAGCTGTTACTCCTTTTTTCTCAGCATACTTAATTATGGCTTGACGGCGAGTAGTTATTTGTGTTATAGTATTCATGGCGGATCAGCTAACCTCCTGTTGCTTTTATTCTCGCAACTTAACTGTAACACAGGTTTATGCTGCTCCGCTACCTTTTTTTGTAAATTGTCTCACATCTATTGTAATCCTACATTTTTTGAAATTTTATAATATAATTGTAGTGTTACAATAGAAGTGAGACCACGAGGGTAGAAAAATGATTGGGATCTGTTAGAATAGAGTTCACCACAAACAAAATCAACAGAAAGGTCTCAATCATTTATGGAAATTTATAACACAGAAAATGAAAAAAGCAATAGGTATTTGCCGCATGAATTAAGCACAAAGATATATGCCGTAGAACATATCGTAAGACGTCAGACATTGGTTATTTTTGTAGAATATACCATATGCGTTGGAATAAACGTTATGACAGCACAAGAGAATCGTTAATGACGATGTCTCACAGACCACATACGCCGCATCCAAACATCCACACCGAACAGGAAATTAAGTGGAGCAAGGACTATTACAGCAGAAATCCTAATATCTCAATATGTGAGCTATACGGCAAGTTGCGTAAGGAGAAAGCTTATTCACGTCATATAGGTCCGCTTTATCGAGTGTTTATCAGACTCGGATTCCGCAAAAAAGTTGAATATAGAAAAAATCTGTCACCCTGGCAAATATGACACGCCTACACAGCTTGACGTAAAATGACACCTTGATGTGAAATACGTTCCGACTGCATATTTTTGCTCGATTCTGCGATAAATACAACATTGTACACAAGTTGATACGTCCAAGAACACCATGGCATAATGGAAAAGTAGAACGCAGCCACAGAAGCGATCAGAAACATTTTTATAATTTTCTGAAGTTTTATTCGTATGATGATATGATTATTTATATGAAGCGTTATTTAAGTCGTGCTAACAATATTCCAATGGCTGTTCTGGGCTGGAAATCCCCACAGAAGCTATATCATGAACTGGAGAGCTTTGATTGACGAGCTGCGAGAAAGAGTCTGTTTTGCAGTCTCACATCATTGACAAATGTACATTTTTGTTTTAACAAAAGTGTAATACGACATCAGATATCAGAAAACAATTAAACTTATAAGGTGATATCTGATAGAAATGTCATTTTCTGGCTCGTAGTAAACCAGTTCGTTTTTCTTTCTTGTAGCTATATTTCAACACTAACTTTGAGAAATTAAAAAAACTCGGAAATATATAATTTCCGAGTTTTTTGGTGCCGCTGACCGGACTTGAACCGGTACGGATGTTACTCCGAGGGATTTTAAGTCCCTTGTGTCTGCCTATTCCACCACAGCGGCACATTAATACCATAATATTATATCATAAAGAAACATAATTGTCAAGACATTTTTGTTATCATATCACACAATACTTCGTGTTGAAATTTGTGTATATTATTTAAATCGTGGAAATGTTTTGGATGTAAGTAATTTTTCTTGCAAAAAACAGAAAATGGTGATATAATACTTCCTTGTCAAGTATTCAGAAAAGAAGGGATTTTATGGAAGCTTCGTCAAAAAAGCCAACAGAAGAAAAACTCAAACCAAAGCTGTTTTCGGTAATGAAAAATTATTCTGGACAGCAGCTTTTCAAGGATGTCATTTCGGGTATCATTGTTGCGATAATTGCTCTGCCGCTGTCTATCGCACTTGCTCTGGCATCCGGTGTAAAGCCTGAACAAGGTCTTTACACAGCCATTACTGCTGGATTTGTTGTCTCCTTCCTCGGAGGAAGCCGTGTACAGATAGCTGGTCCGACTGCCGCATTTGCAACTATCGTTGCCGGAATCGTTGCTTCAGAAGGCATGGATGGTCTTATTATCTCAACTGTTCTGGCGGGAATCTTCTTGATCCTTATGGGAATATTCAAATTCGGAAGTCTTATTAAATACATACCGAACACTATTACGGCTGGATTTACATTCGGCATTGCCGTAACCATTCTTATAGGACAGATAAAGGATTTTTGCGGTATGAGTTTTGACGGCGAATCCCCTATTGAAACAACAGAAAAACTCACTACACTTTTCAAGTACGCTGATAGCTTCAACTATCAGGCATTGCTTATAGGACTGCTCTCTCTTGCGATACTTGTTTTCTGGCCGAAAAAACTCAGCAAGATTCCTCCGTCACTGATAGCAGTCATTGTTGCATCACTCGTGGTGGAGTTCTCCGGTATGAACGTCAATACTATCGGCGACCTGTATGAAATCTCATCAGCACCACCTACCCCGTCAATGCCGGAAATCACCTTTTCACGTATAAAAGCACTTGTTCCCAATGCCTTTACTATAGCTATTCTTGCGGCTATTGAATCACTTCTGTCATGCGTTGTTGCAGACGGAATGATAGGTTCAAAGCACCGCTCAAACATGGAACTCGTTGCTCAGGGTGCCGGAAATATCACATCTGCCGTTTTCGGCGGTATTCCCGCAACAGGAGCTATCGCAAGAACAGCCGCTAACATCAAGAACGGCGGAAGAACTCCTATCGCCGGAATGGTTCATGCCGTTGTTGTACTCATCATTCTTGTGCTCCTCATGCCTTATGCTAAGAGCTTTCCTATGCCGGCAATTGCAGCTATTCTCTTTGTTGTAGCTTATAATATGTGCGGCTGGAGAGGCATCGTAAACACTTGCAAAACAGCTCCGAAAAGCGATATAATCGTTCTTTTCACAACACTGATACTCACAGTTGTATTCGATCTTGTAGTTGCTATCGTTGCCGGAATGATACTTACTGCGTTCCTCTTTATGAAGAGAATGGCAGATGTTACTGAGGTTCACGGATGGGTTTATGTTGACGATGAGGATTCTGACCCTGACAACATCGCTTTGAAAAAGGTTCCTGCCAATACAAGGGTGTATGAGATCAACGGACCTATGTTCTTCGGTGCTTCTGATAAATTCGCTTATATGCTGGATGACACAAATATAGATGTTCTCTGCATACGAATGAGAAATGTTCCGGCTATCGACGCAACGGGCGTTGAAACTCTTGACAAGATCACCAAGAGATGTAAAAAGCATAATATTTCCGTAATTTTCTCTCATGTAAACGAACAGCCTATGCAGGCTATGGAAAAAGCCGGTTTCGTGGAAAGAATCGGAAGAGAAAATTTCTGCGATCATATAGACAGTGCACTTTTAAGAGCTGAAGTGCTTGAAAGAATCGCTAAGGAAAACAGTTGCTGAAATAATTATACAATAAATTAGTTCTCTAAAAAAAATGTCCCCCAAAAAGTTAGAGAAAAATAAAATTTATACAAAGCGACTAAGAGAAATCTTGGTTGCTTTTGTTATTTCAGTTTAAGCCTGTATTCAACAGTAGAGAGACCATCAAGCTTAAGCCTGATATTGTTTATGTTGATACAGCCACTTCTAATCTGAACGAAGGATAAGATTTATGTTGTCAGTGATTTTTGTTAATGCCTTCTCAAGCACATCTGAGGTTTGTGACAGATTTTGGTGTTAGATCAGATTATGCAAAACAACTGTTGACTTGAATCCTTGGCATTCAACGTAGAAACCTTCTTATCCTTCTTCAAGGTTATCACGTAGCCAATATAGAAATAAAGATTTGCGATGTATTATTTAACAATCTATTATTTGGAGGTAAATGTTCACTGTCATTGATAACTGAAAATAAACGTCTAAAAAAATTGTAGAAATCTATTGACATTACGATTTTTATATAGTATAATACATAAAGAAACACTTTATCAATTTAAAGCTTTACAGATTTACTGTTGATAAGAATTGTGAAAGAAACGGAGTTGGTATAATGAGTACAAAAACAGCAATATTCATTATTCTCGGCATTTACATTATGGTAATGGTCGGAATCGGCATCTATATGTCGAGAAAAACAAAGTCCGCTGATGATTTCATGCTTGGCGGCAGAAGCGTCGGTTCATGGCTAACAGCCTTCTCATACGGTACTACATATTTCTCAGCAGTTGTTTTCATCGGATATGCCGGACAATTCGGCTGGATGTACGGTATTTCTACCACATGGGTGGGAATAGGAAACGCAATCATCGGAAGTCTTATTCCATTTTTCCTCATCGGAAGAAGAACACGTCTGATGTCAAATCATCTCGGTGCAAGAACAATGCCGGAATTCTTTGAACACAGATATGATTCCACAAAGTTGAAAACAATTTCTGCTTCTATTGTATTTATTTTCCTTATCCCGTATACAGCTTCTGTTTATAACGGACTTTCACGCCTTTTCGGAATGGCATTTGATCTTGGTGAAAACGGCGGTAAATACATAATCATTGCAATGGCTGTTCTTTCTGCTATTTATGTAACTCTTGGCGGGTATAAGGCAACTGCTCTCAATGATTTCTTTCAGGGAATCATTATGCTCATCGGTATTGCAACTGTAGTTGTTCTTACTGTAAATGAAAAAAATGGTCTTACAGAAGCAGTAAATGCACTTAATGATATTGATACGGTAGGCGCTCCGAAAGGAACTCTCGGTTCTGTATTCGGTCCTGATTTCCCGAACCTTCTCGGTGTTGTTATCCTGACATCTCTCGGTACATGGGGACTTCCTCAGATGGTTCAAAAATTCTATGCAATCAAGAATGAGGATGCTATAAAAAAGGGTGCAATAATTTCTACATTATTTGCACTTGTTGTTGCCGGCGGCTCTTATTTCATGGGCGGATTCGTAAGACTTTATTGTACAACAGATCCTACTGAAAAAGGAAAGACATTCATTGAAACAGGCAAGAATGGCAAGCTTCTTTATGATACAATGGTTCCGGCTCTGCTTGATACAGCACTCCCGAACATCCTTATTGGTCTTGTAGTTGTTCTTGTACTTTCAGCATCACTTTCTACTCTGTCATCACTTGTTCTTACATCAAGTTCTACGCTTACAAACGATCTTATCAAGCCCCGTGTAAAGAACTTCGACGATAAGAAGCAGATGATGTTCATGAGAATATTTATCGCAATATTCCTTGTTATTTCTGTAATCATCGCTTGCAATCCTAATGCCTCAATTTCTACGCTTATGTCATATTCATGGGGAGCACTTTCAGGAGCTTTCCTCGGACCTTTCCTCTTTGGTCTTTTCATGAAAAAAGCTTCAAGAGCTGCTTGCTGGGTAAGCTTCTGTACAGGCGTTGGAATCAGCGTTACACACATGATTCTTTTCAGTCTCAATATCAGTGCTTTCGATGATCTCAAGGCTTCTGTTGCCGGAATGGATTGTCCGTTCAATCTTCTTTCGCCAATCAACGCCGGAGCATTTGCTATGATAGTTTCACTTATTATAGTACCTGTTGTAAGTATGTTTACAAAGGCTCCCGATAAAAAAGTTGTTGATAATGCATTCTGCAGTCTTGCAGTAAAAGAAAATTAACCCTAAAAATTAAGGCGTATGCTTTCTGCATACGCCACAGACTGTCGAAAAAGTCAAGCTTAGCTTGGCTTTTTTTTGTATAAATAAGGTATAAAAAAGTAAGGGAAGGTGAAGGAAATGCTGACAACAACAGCATCTTTTTGGCATAACTTCACTAAGAAAAACAGTTGATTATGATGTAAATGGTAAAATTATTAAATTTTTCTGATAGTGTCAGAAACCGTCTTTCAAATGTGTAATAGTAAGTGAAGGAGGTTAAACGAGATCACTAAAGGAGGTACCAAACTTATGATCACAGAAAAGAATTTTATACAAGAATTACAACGAAGAAATGAGGACGCTCTTGAATTCGTTGTCAAAAATTATGGTGGATTATTGAAGGCAGTAATTAACCGCATTTTATATAATTTTCCGGAGGATGCTGAGGAATGTCTTTATGATGTTATACTTAAAATCTGGAATAATATTGATACTTACAACGAAAGCAATAAATTTGAAAGCTGGATTGCTGCTATAGCACAATATTCGGCACTCAATTGGTTACGAGCTTTAAAACGTCTGGAACCTTTAGTTGACATTGACGAACTACCTTTAGCAGATAAAAATGCTCTAACTGGAAACAAATCGTTAATAATTTTTTTGCTGAACTTATATCATGTCTGAGTGAAGAAGATAAAATTATTTTTACAAAAATCTTCTGGAACGGTGACGGCATTGAAGAAGTAGCCAAAAAACTTGGAAAAACCAAAAACTCTTTATATAAGCGTATATCCAGAGGGAAACTGAAAATCATCAGACATAATCCGGAATATTTTAAGTAAACAGGAGGAATTTTATGAAAAAAAATATATATCAACTTCTAAAATTAGATGTGAGTAAACTGCCAGAAAATAAATCGATAAGCGATCAGGAGGTTAATAATATAATGAAACGTTTTAGAGAAGAAAACGCTACTCATCCGATTAAGAAAAGACGTAAGCCAAAGATGAGAGCGGTAATTATCGCCGCTTCAATTGCTGCTTGCGGAGGAACTACTGTATTTGGAGCAGCACACAGTAGTCTGTTCAGAAATCTTGAATCAAATAAAACTAAAACTTATGTTACTGATGATGGAAGAGAATTTAAGGTTGACAAAACACCTGATTTAAATAACTATGAAATACTTGAAAATTATGCTGATACATCAGATGAACCTGAAATTGCTGAAAATGATGATATGTCCGTTTCAATTGAAAGTACATATTGCGACGGCAGAACACTGGTACTCGGTCTTACAGGAAGCCTCAAAAACGGAAATCCTGATGGATACAGCTATATCGGTTTCAATTCGATTAAGATCGACTGTGGTGATGTGGTTTTTGAAACAGAAAGCAGATTTGATGGTATTTCTAACTACACATGGCTTGAAGGCAACATGATGCTTGATGAAGGAACCGAGAACAATTTCAGCGGACAGATTACGCTTAAACTCCTCGAAGAAAATATGATTACTGAATCAAAAAATGCTATTATTACTCTCAAAAATATTTCTATTGTCGATGATAATTTAAATGTCAAGAATGAATTGAATGACATAGAAATTAAAAAGCATATCGTTGTTGACAAGGAACTTATCAACGGAAATGCTGTTGAACAGTCAGAGGATGGATACAAGGTCAGACTCTCTAATTACAGTCCGTCAAGTATTCATGTTGAGTGGGAATATCCGAGCGATTTGGATGAAAAAAATAAAATGGAACATATTATTATAGATGGATATGAAGCACCTCTTTATTCAATGATACTCCATTTCTATGACGAGGATGGCAATGAAATTCCTTTCCTTAATGAAGAAAACGGAACAGGCTCTCTTACAACTCCGTCAAGTAACTTAATTTACGCAAGAATTCTTAACAAACAGGAATGTAGCGGTAGCGACCTGTATTATGGTATGCCTGTCTATAAGGAATTAAAATTTGATTTAAGCAAACTTAAAGCCGATGAGTAATGGCAAGAAAACATAACTTTTTATATATGTTGAAGGATTGATACGATATCATACTTACCAAAATAGCTTGTACAGTTAGTTTCTATGTGTATAACCTTAGCTTTGAGGGATTAAGCAAGATACAATAATTATAATATGGAGAACAAACAAAATTAGACTCTATCCCAAAAATTGTGTAAACCTCTGAAGAGGAACTAATTAAAACTTTAACCCCGAATCTCTAACGAGAATCGGGGTTTTTGGACGGCCTGAGGCGTATGCTTTCTGCATACGCTTTTAAATTATCGGTTAATTCCGTTTACTTTCTGTTTCATCAGACCATGATGATTACAATATAAATACAGATAACCAGCTCCTCTGATATTGAATCTGCATTCTGCATTGCCTTCGGGATAAAGCTTTACAAGCTGAAATTTATCTGATGTTACATATGCCAGAAATGAAATATAATGCGTTTTCGTCATATCATGTCTGACAGATACAAAATATTCATCCTCAACCTGTTCGATTGTAATCTGATGCGATTCATCTGTTTCATCTGCTTCAAGAGAAGAAAGATTCACACCACAGCAGCTGAGAGTCATTTCGCCTGTAGAATGTATAATATTACCGCAAATCGGACAAACATATATTTTTGAACGAAGCATGTTCGCAGAAACATTCCTGTTGATTACTGTATTTCCTGACATAAGCTCCATTACTGAAACAGAAAGCGCACTTGCAAGCGGTTCAAGCAATGAAATATCAGGAAAACCTTTTGCAGTTTCCCATTTGGAAATCGTCTTAGGACTAACATCAATTTTTCCAGCTAATTCAGCCTGAGTCATATTTTTCTGCTCACGCAAGTGTTTTATCACACTTCCGGTTATGTAATTGTCTAACAAAATTGTTACCTCCTCATATCGTTATGATATAAGTATAACATTAGAGTAGAATTATATCAACCTACGCTTCGTGGATAAAGAATCTGTCGTTACTGATCTTTTTAATTTTCAAGAAAATAATCATAAACGCTGAGTTTTTCTCCGGATGAAAGGGCTGTGTAGTATCTGAGTAACAATGTCGCATCTGAACCGGTAATAATTCCGTCTGCGTCGATATCAGCTGCGATTTCCTGCTCCTTTGTAAGCTTGCTGTCACCGCTTGATGATATATTTGTGTATGCAGCAAGAATCATTGTTGCGTCCGAACCGGTAATAATGCCATTATTGTCGATATCTCCGAGCATACGGTCAGAAATATTGATGTTCATAGGCTTTGCATATTCTCCGGTTGGGAAAAACTCCTTGAATGAAGGATTATTTTTTCCATACTTATATAGTATCTCACACTGTGCACCGGATTCTCCGGACATAAACTCAACTTCATATCTTTCGGCTGGAGTTTTGCTGTCAACTGTAGCTGAAAATCCGGCAAGAGGATAATCGTCAGAGTTTTCTCCTGTAAGCACAAATATTAATTCTGTAAGGTTAGGATAGGATACATACTGTCGATTTAGTTCCGGATATTCAGTTAAAGGTATTGATGATGGTGTGGAAAAATCTTCATAAGGTGATTTGCCATATAATGTAATTGGGTCAGTAAGATTGCCAAGAGCAATATGCTCGCTTTCACATTTCCACTTTGCAATAATGTGACCGGCCTGCTTCTGGTCGTCATCAATGTACACTTCAGCGTTAAATGAATTATTTTTTCCTGTAAGCAGACTGCTGTTTACATAAACTGTACCGTTTTTCAGTACCTGAGCCTCGTCTGTTTCAATTGGCTTGAAATAGAGTGACGGCTGATAACCGGTATTATTTTCAGCTGCACCCGAACAAGGAATTATCATCGTTGAAAATGCAGCAGCCATTGAGACCAAAAAAATTTTCTTTTTCATAAATAACACTCCTTATCAAATTAATTCGGTCATTTTTAAAACAATCTCTGCAACACGCTTTGCAGCAATTTTCTCAAATTCGTCAAAGGATATAGCTCCTTCATCATCAGCGTTATCTGAGATACATCTTACACTAACATAAGGCATATCATTAAGGAAACAGCAATGTCCCACAGCTGCACTTTCCATATCAACTGCGTACGGATCAAATCTATTCTGGATATCAGCCTTTACTTCATTGCTGGAAATAAATGCTTCACCGGAAACGATTCTGCCACGGAAACTATTTATTCCTGCTTCATTACATATTTTTTCAGCGATACTGATAAGATTCAGATCGGATTTAAAAATTCCACAGTAAGGGGGGTAATCCTGAAGAAAGTGAAGGTCAAGATCGTGCGGAAGAACTTCAGTAGAAATAACTATATCACAAACTTTGACAGCAGAATTCATTCCGCCAGCGATCCCCGTATTGATCACACAGTCAGGGTGGAAATTGTCAATAGCAGTCTGAGTGCAGATAGCTGCATTTACTTTTGCGATACCGCAGCAGGCATTAATAATTGTATTATTCTTATATTTATTGATATAGAAATTAAATCCTGAGAATTTTTTAATTTCAGCTTCGCCGAGAATATTTCTTATATCAGCAAGCTCTGAGGGCATTGCACCTATAATTACAATAGTTTTCATAATTAAAGCTCCTTATCAAATGACAATTAAAGTTTAAATAAATTATAACATAGCATATAATTAAAGTCAAGCGTCCATATAATTAAAAAACAGAGCAATTGTAGGATTACAATAGATATGAGACAATTAACAAAAAAAGGCAGCGGAGCAGCATAGACCTGTGTTACAGTTAAGTTGCGAGAATAAAAGCAACAGGAGGTTAGCTGATCCGCCATGAATACTATAATACAAATAACTACTCGCCGTCAAGCCGTATACTCCTCGGTATAACGGAAAGGTTGAGCGTTCTCATCGCAAAGATAATGAAGACTTTTACGCTACTCACAAGTTCTATTCATTTAATGATTTCAAAAAGCAATTAGCTGTTCACAGCAGAAAATACAACAATTTCCATATGCGTCCGTTTAACTGAAAGTCTCCTTCCGATTACATTAAAGCTTTCCTTAAATTCTTTATTCTTTTACTTTAAATTTATCGTATCAATATATTCTTTTATCTCACGTTCAGCGAAGATATATCGTTTATGAAATTCCTCTGCTGATATTCTCATTGCTCCGTTTCCGAAGATTATCATTTGTTCAGGACCATCAGAAGTTGCAACTCGTACACGATGCTTGCGTGAAAGCTCGTGGCTTACACGTTCAATATAGGTATCTGCCGTTTCAGATTCCTTTGTGTACACAATATTTATATTGAGATATTTTTCAACTTCACGATGCTTTCCTTTTACTTTATAGGCATCAAAAACGAGAATAAGCTCACTTCCATCGTAACCCTGATAGTTACACATCATGTTGATAAGCTCATTTCTTGCAGCATCAAGATTTTCAGTGGCTATTTTTTTAAGTTCATCCCACGCAAAAATTATATTGTATCCGTCTACGAGGAGATAAGCCGGCAGACTGAGATCCGGCAGTTTTACTGGCTTGCTTTCCAGCGTAACTGCTTTTGTTTTCTTGAAAGCACGTCTTGGATCTGTTTTCAGTTTACCATATGTTCTTTGAAAAATCTCCATCAGTTCTTCGTCCGAAACTGCAAATTTTCTGCTTTTTTCTCTTGGAATCTCCACTTCTTTCTGAACTTCAAGACAAGAGGGGAGATGCATCATATCAGGAGCTTCGTCCCATTTGACAATAAAACCGGCACCATGCGAACAGAAAACAGAATCTGCACTGTTCTCAATATCGCTGTCGCAGTCATAGCCGATAGCCTGAATAATCTCATCAGCGTTGTGACATTCTCTGTATCCGCCAAGTGAAAGGCTAAGACGACCTTTTCCACGGGTATAGCTGATAATCTCAGACTGATAGCTGTTCATTTCAGAAACAGGAGCAATACCTTTTATCAGCGACATTTCACCTATTGTTTCCGGCGTATCGAAATCTGCCGACATATGCTGAAGATCAGCAATTGAACGTCCGACGCATTCGGTAGGAATTTCCAGTTCATACTCATAACATGGTTCAAGGAGAATACTTTCAGCCTGTCTGAGTCCCTGACGAACAGCACGATAAGTTGCCTGTCTGAAATCTCCGCCCTCAGTATGTTTAAGGTGAGCTTTTCCGGAAACAAGGGTTATTTTCATATCCGTAACAGGGGAGCCGGTAAGTGCTCCGATATGAGTTTTTTCCTGTAAATGTGTAAGTATAAGTCTTTGCCAGTTAAGATCGAGAAAATCCTGAGAGCAGGTTGTATCGAACTGAAGTCCCGCACCTCTTTCAAGCGGTTCCATAAGAAGATGAACTTCCGCATAATGGCGCAGAGGTTCATAATGTCCAACACCCTCAACGATATTTCTGATAGTTTCTTTATAGGCAACAGCACCGTCAGAAAATTTTACATCATAACCGAACCTCTGCTGTATCAGCTGTGTAAGTACTTCAAGCTGTATTGCTCCCATAAGCTGTATGTGAATTTCACGAAGCTGATCGTTCCAGATGATATGGAGCTGAGGATCTTCATCTTCAAGACGCTTCATATCATTAAGAACATCATTGATATTTTTATTATCCGGAATTAAAATGCGATAAGTCATTACCGGTTCCATAAGTGAGCCGGTATTATTTTCGGCACATCCAATTCCTTGTCCGGCATGAGAGAAATTCAATCCAGTTACAGTACATATCTCGCCGGCAGAAGCAGAATCAGCTGTCCGGAATTTTTCTCCGGAGTAAAAACGTATAGAGCTTATTTTTTCTGTTATTTCCTCGTCTTTTTCGTTTCTGAATGTAACTTCTCCACGGGGTTTCAACTGACCGCCGATTATTTTCATATGAGTAAGTCTGTTGCCCTTTGCATCATAAGAAATTTTGTATATCTGTGCTCCGAAATCATCTTTGCGAGTCGGTTCGATAGTAAATCTTCCAAGAACAGAGAGAAACTCCTCAATGCCGTTCATTTTCAGAGCCGAACCAAAACAGCAGGGGAATATCATTCTTTCAGAGATTGCTTTAGCTATTTCTGAATCAGTCAATAAACCGTTATCAAAATATTTTTCCATAAGTTCTTCTGAACAAGCGGCGGCATTTTCGTGTATCTGACTATTATCACCAGAGAAATCAACGCATCTGTCAGAAAGCCTTTGCCTCAGATTATCAAGTACAACTTCTTTTTCTGCACCGGTAATATCCATTTTATTCACGAAGATAAACACAGGAACATCATATTTCCGGAGCAGTTTCCAAAGTGTTGATGTATGGCTCTGAACGCCGTCTGTTCCGCTGATAACAAGGACTGCATAATCAAGAACAGGCATTGTACGTTCTGTTTCAGAAGAAAAATCAGCGTGACCGGGAGTATCGAGCAGAAAAAAATGAGTATCTTCAACTGTGAATTCAGCCTGATGAGCAAATATGGTAATTCCACGGCTTCTTTCAATATTATTTGTGTCAAGAGCAGAATTTCCGTTGTCAACACGTCCGATGCTTCTTATCATTCCGCTTTTGTAGAGTATAGCTTCAGCAAGAGTAGTCTTTCCTGAATCGACATGAGCAGTTATTCCAATTGTAATTTTTCTCATCATATCACCTCAGAAAGACTAAATAATACTGAATATTGCTAAAGGTAGCAGAATTGCAAGCATACCGAAATTTACGGCAGAAAATACGAGCATATAGCGTCCGGAATGTGCATTTTCTGATTTTCTGTAATACTGGAAGGAAATAAGACTTGCCAGAGAAGCAATTATCGTGCCAAGACCGCCAAGATTTACTCCAAGAAGGAGAGAAGTACCATTATCTGTGAAGCCAGACAGCATTACAGCCGCCGGAACGTTACTTATGACCTGTGAAAGAAGCGTTGATACAACTAATTCACGTCCCTGAAGAATGTTATCAAAAAAGTCTCTGACTGCTTCTATTCTGCCGATATTTCCGACAAAAACAAAGAAGAATACAAAAGTTGCAAGAAGTATGTAATCTACTTTAAGCAGAAGCTTGCGGTCAAGTATAAGTGCCGCTGCAACTGCAATAATAAGGCAAACCCAGTCTGGCACCGCACGGAATACTGTTAAAAGACAAATGGCAAAAAGCACGGTATATGCCAAAAAATGAATTTTTGAAACAGACTTCTTTTCAAGTCCCTGAGCTGTACATTCTGTTTTGGTAAGAAGCATGCAAAGCAGAAGCAGAATGATAAGGCTGAGAATTCCTGACGGGAGCATTGTCCGGAAAAAATCGGATGCAGTAAGTCCATATTTTTCGTAAATATAAAGATTCTGGGGATTTCCGAAAGGAGTTATCATGCTTCCGAGATTAGCAGCGGCAGTTTCGAGAACGATCGTATAGATACGGCTTTTTTCATCGGTAATGCGGCTGTATACAAGAAGCGTAAGCGGAACAAATGTCAGCAATGCAACATCATTTGTAACAAGCATTGAAGTGAAAAAACATATTACTGTGAAAATCATTCCCAGTCTCCGGAGATTTCCGGCACGTCTGAGAAGAAACTGCGTAATATTTTCAAAAAGTCCGATAGTGCGGAATCCGGCAACGGCTGTCATGAGGCAGAAAAGCTGTATGAGTACAGTTCTGTTGCAGTATGTCAGATATTCAGCGTCCGGAGGAACGATAAATACAGTTATGAGAGCTGCAAAAAAAGCGACAATCATTACCGGCTGAGATTTACAGAATTTTACTATTCCATATATCAAGTTAAATACCACCTTTTATTGCTTTCTTAGCTGCCAGAATGCAACGGCACTTGCAGCCGCAACATTAAGCGAATCTACGCCGTGATACATGGGTATCTTTACAGTGTAGTCACAGGCGTCTATTGTCTGATGTTTCAGTCCTTCGCCTTCAGTTCCAAGTATAACAGCAAGCTTGTCCTTTCTGCCGAGTTCAGGGTGATCTATGCCGACTGAATCATCTGTCAGAGCCATTGCAGCAGTACAGAAGCCATATTGTTTGAGGGATTCTATATAGTTTTCTGATGAATTTCCAAGATATGCCCACGGAATCTGAAAAACAGTCCCCATGCTCACTCTTACAGAACGACGATATAAAGGATCGCTGCATCCGTCTGTCAGGAGAACAGCATCAAATCCCAGTGCTGCGGCAGAACGGAAAATAGCTCCGACATTAGTCTGGTTCATTATATCCTCTAAAACAGCAATGCGTGAAGCAGTGCGGCATATTCCGGCTGCATCGTTCATGGAGTTTCTTCTCATTGCACAGAGCACTCCCTGAGTCAGGCGGAATCCCGTAATAGACGTAAGAACATCAGAATCTGCTGTATATACAGGGATATCTCCGCATCGTTCTATAATATCTTTAGCTTGTCCGGAAATATATTTTCTTTCAATAAGCAGAGAAACAGGTTCATATCCTGCATCAAGAGCACGACGGATAACTTTCGGACTTTCTGCAATAAAAATTCCGGGTTTAGGTTCATAATAACGAAGAAGCTGTATTTCAGATGTTTCCGAATATATACTCAGCTCTTTTGCAGAAAGGTCAGTTACTTCAATTATATTTGACATGATTACTCCTTTTTCATCAAGATTTTCGCATTATATCAAGTGCAGCAATATAAATTATACAGTATTTTCTATTAAAGGTCAAGTAATTACACGACTTGTTAAAAATGCAACAGTGTTGGTTTGTCTCACACCATTGACAAACAGTATTACACTTTTGTTAAAACAAAAAACTCTTGAAATATATTTTATAATGTGATAAAATAAAAATGATGTTTAAAAATAACGTTCTACCAGACGTTTTTCAGTGAAAGGCAGAGATCAAATGGCTAATAAAAAAGATTACGGCAACGAAAGTATTACAATGCTGAAGGGTGCAGACAAAGTAAGAAAGCGTCCGGCAGTTATTTTCGGCTCGGATGGTCTTGACGGCTGCGAGCATTCTATATTTGAAGTAATTTCAAACTCAATAGATGAGGCACGAGAAGGCTACGGAAACAAGATTATTATCACACACTACCGTAACAATGATGTTGAAGTGCATGATTTCGGACGAGGCTGTCCGGTAGATTATAATAATTCCGAACAGAGATACAACTGGGAACTCGTTTACTGCGAGCTGTATGCCGGCGGTAAATATGACGATTCTGATGAATCCTATGAGTATTCTCTCGGACTTAATGGTCTCGGACTCTGTGCAACGCAGTTTTCTTCTGAATATATGGATGTAGAGGTTATCCGTGACGGCTTTATGTATGAGCTTCATTTTGAAAAAGGTGAGAATGTCGGCGGATTGAAAAAGGAATCCTGCAAGAAAAAACAGACGGGTACAAAAACACGCTGGCGTCCTGACCTCGAAGTATTTACAGATATACAGGTATCAGATGAATTCTTCCGTGATATACTTAAACGTCAGGCTGTGGTAAATCCTAATATCCTCTTTATTTTCCGAACTGAGAACGAAAACGGAAGTTTTGACGAGGAAGAATTCATTTACGAAAACGGCATCACTGATTATGTAAAGGAAGTTGCCGGAGAAGCTGCTATGACATCCATACAGCACTGGACTGCTGAAAGACGTGGACGTGACCGTGAGGATAAGCCGGAGTACAAAGTCAAGCTTGATGTTGCACTGACTTTCTCAAACAGAGTAAAATTAACGGAATATTATCATAACTCCAGCTTTCTTGAGCACGGAGGTTCGCCGGAAAAAGCCGTAAAACAGGCATTCGTATCTCAGCTTGACACCTATATCAAGTCAGTGAACGGATATCAGAAAAACGAAGCAAAGATCACATTTGTTGATGTTGAGGAATGTCTTGTTATAGTTTCGTCATCTTTTTCAACACAAACATCATACGAAAATCAGACAAAAAAAGCAATCACGAACAAGTTTATCTATGAAGCAATGACTGATTTTCTTAAGCATCAGCTTGAAGTATATTTCATGGAAAATCCGGATGAGGCAAAGCGTATATCAGAACAGGTTCTCCTTAATAAGCGAAGCCGTGAGAACGCTGAAAAAACTCGTCTTAATATGAAAAAGAAGCTTTCAGGAACAATTGATCTCTCAAATATGGTAGAAAAATTCGTAGACTGCCGAACTAAGGATGTATCACGCCGAGAGATATACATCGTTGAGGGTGATTCAGCTTTAGGTTCAGTAAAGCTTGCACGAGACGCCGAATTTCAGGCTATAATTCCCGTTCGAGGAAAGATACTCAACTGCCTTAAAGCTGAATATACAAAGATATTCAAAAGCGAGATAATTACCGATCTAATAAAGGTTCTTGGCTGTGGTGTAGAGGTAAATACAAAGGCAAATAAAGATCTATCAACCTTTAATATTGACAATTTCCGCTGGAGCAAAATCGTTATATGTACCGATGCAGATGTTGACGGTTTCCAGATCAGAACCCTGATTCTTACGATGCTGTATCGTCTTACTCCAACACTCATCGAAAAGGGATATGTCTATATTGCAGAATCGCCGCTTTTTGAAATAAATACTAAGGAAAAAACTTATTTTGCTTATACTGAACAGGAAAAACAGCGTATACTCAATCTCATCGGCGATAAAAAGCATACCATACAGCGTTCAAAAGGTCTTGGTGAAAACGAACCTGACATGATGAGCCTTACAACTATGAATCCCGAAACACGCCGTCTTATCAAAGTTTCAGCGGAAGATATCCGTGAATCAGCAGATGTATTTGAAATGCTTCTCGGAGATGATCTTCAGGGACGTAAAGATTATATTTCACAGTACGGTTCAGATTATCTCGAACTGGCAGACATAAGCTGATTAACCTATACTCAGATTTTATACAGAGGTTTAAAAAATGGCAAGAAAAAAAGAATCCACACCTAAAAAATCCGCTTATAAGCATGAAGCATATATAGAAGGCTCAGGAAGTATCGTAAATGAAAGTATTTCTGATACGTTGAAAAAGAATTATATGCCTTATGCGATGAGCGTTATTATATCAAGAGCACTTCCGGAAATAGACGGCTTCAAACCGTCGCACCGAAAACTTTTATACATGATGTATAAACGTGGACTGCTTAATCCCGACAAGGAAAGATCAAAATCTGCAAATGTTGTCGGCGAAACAATGAAGCTCAATCCTCACGGTGATCAGGCTATATACGAAACACTTGTCCGTCTTACCCGTGGAAATGAGGCTCTCCTTCATCCATTTGTAGACTCAAAGGGAAACTTCGGAAAACAGTATTCAAGCAAGATGCACTATGCTGCGGCACGATATACCGAAGTAAAACTTGAAAAAATATGTGCCGAACTATTTCGTGATATCGACAGCGATACCGTGGATTTTGTTCCGAACTATGACAATACCATGCAGGAACCCACGCTTCTTCCGGTTGCTTTTCCGTCAGTTCTTGTAAATTCAAACACCGGAATTGCTGTATCAATGGCAAGCAATGTATGTCCGTTTAATCTTGAAGAAGTCTGCGAAACTACAATTGCACTAATGAAAAATCCGGATCACGATATCCTCAGCACACTTAAAGGACCTGATTTCCCCGGCGGAGGACTCATGCTCTATGATGAAAACGAGCTTAAAAAAGTCTTTGATACGGGCAGGGGAAGCATAAAAGTACGTTCAAAATACAACTATGATAAGTCCGCAAATTGCCTTGAGATCACTCAGATTCCCTATACTACGACAATTGAAGCTATCGTTGATAAAATCGTTGATCTTGTTAAACAGGGAAAAATCCGTGAAGTATCATACATACGTGACGAAACAGATATCGACGGTCTGAAAATTGCAATAGATCTTAAAAAGGGGACAGATCCCGACAAGCTCATGCAGAAGCTTTACCGTCTGACTCCACTTCAGGACAGCTATCCATGCAATTTCAATATTCTTATTGCGGGAACTCCGAAGGTTATGGGTGTCCGTGAAATTCTCACAGAATGGACAGCCTTCCGTGAAGAGTGTGTTCAGCGAAGAACATATTATGAACTCCAGAAAAAGAAAGAAAAGCTTCATCTGCTGGAAGCTCTCTCAAAGATACTTCTTGATATCGACAAAGCTATCCATATAATCCGTGAGACTGAAAGTGAAGCTGACGTTGTTCCGAACCTTATGATCGGCTTTGGAATTGATGAAATACAGGCTGAATATGTAGCGGAAATCAAACTGCGAAATATCAACAGACAGTATATTCTCCGTCGTATCGAGGAAGTAGATCAGCTTAAAAAAGATATTGCTGAAATGGAAGAAATCCTTCGTGACAAGAAGAAGATAAGAAAAATAATCATTGACGAGCTTCGTCGTGTAATCAAAAATTACGCTCAGCCAAGAAAGACTATGTTCTATTATCAGTCTGACGTAGAGGATGAACAGCAGATAGACGATACACCTGATTATCAGGTAAATCTTTTTGTAACTGACGGCGGATATTTCAAGAAAATCACTCCGCAGTCGCTCAGAATGAGTAAAGAACATAAGCTCAAAGACGGCGATTTTATTTCCCAGAGCTTTGAAGCCTCAAATAAAACAGAGCTTATATTCCTGTCGGATAAGGCACAGGCGTATAAGACAAAAGCGAGTGCATTTGATGATACAAAGGCAAGTCTTATGGGAGATTACGTTCCGGCAAAGCTTGGTTTTGATGATGGAGAAAATCTCAAAACGCTGATTATAACAACAGATTACAGCGGATATATCCTGTATTTCTATGAAAACGGAAAGGCGGCAAAAGTTCCGCTGAAATCGTATGAAACAAAAACAAACCGCCGTAAGCTTGCAAACGCATACTCTGAAAAATCGCCGCTTGTGGCTGCGGTTTTCATTGAGGAGGACTGCGATATCCTGCTCAGAAGTTCCAGCGGTCATACACTTATGTTCAATACGGCACTGCTTCTGCCGAAGGCTACAAGGGATTCACAGGGCGTTCAGGTAATGAATCTTCGCAAGAAAGCGGTTCTTGCCTCCGCTGTTTCAGTCATAGATGAAGATCGTGAAAACCTTGAGAAATATCGTTCAAAGTCAGTACCGGCAGCCGGAAAACCAGCTAAGGAACTCGGTGATACAAATCAACTGACATTGTGATCATCATGACTGATGTTGAGCCGGAATTTCCGCTTAGATATTGTAAGTGTTCCGGCTTGCTTCATTTTAGAGATTTGCCTTTGCAGAGCACTTCTGTTGACGCAAAGGTAATCGGAAAGTGCAGTTGTAGAAAATGGAATCTGCGGTGTTTTTCCTTCCGGAGTCTTGTCCTCGATTATTTCAAGATAACTTATCAGCCTGTCCTCAATAGAACGCTGACTAAGAACATCAATTCTTTGATTTAGTCTTACAATATTTTCAGACATTATTTTCAGAAGATTTTCGACAACCTGAGAATGACACAGACAGGCATTTTCACAGCGTTTTGTAATTTCGTTGCGATGAACGAACATAACTTCGCAGTCTTTCTCTGCAATAACCTCAACACTGTTCCTACGCAGTATATTATAAGTAAAAAACGTACCAAAAACACCGCCATTTTCGACTGATTCAATAATAGTACGAACTCCGTTGATATCATATCGGACAATGACAACGTTTCCGGAAAGAATTATTCCGAGACGGTCAGTAAAATCTCCGAATTCAGCAATAAAGGTGCCAGCTTTGTAGCGACGACGTTCAGCGTTGAAGCAAGTTACCATTCTGAT
This sequence comes from Ruminococcus sp., assembly GCA_017516465.1. Taxonomy (GTDB): domain Bacteria; phylum Bacillota; class Clostridia; order Oscillospirales; family Ruminococcaceae; genus Ruminococcus. The sequence goes on along the minus strand of JAFXCR010000055.1, from coordinate 59,195 downwards.
ACAGTCTTCCTGATCTATTCCTCTGAAAAGTATGTTGTCAAACGGCATCATAAAAAAATTCCTCCTTTTGTTGCAATTGCAACAGACAAGTCGTTTATTATATGATACAATAAATACAGATCAAAGTCAAGTACTTGATCGGAAAGAGAGGTTATTTTATGCAGATAAATGTTATCGGCGATCAACTCTCGCAGGAGGAGATCAACGCTTATATTGACTATGGCAGAAAGAAGTACAGAGGCAGGAAGATTTCTGCAATGACAGTAAGGGCTGACGGAGAATTTGTTGATCTTAAGTATGAATTTACAGATATTCCGTTTGAACGCGTCAGACGAATTACAGGATATCTTGTCGGAACTCTTGATCGTTTCAACAACGGAAAGCGTGCAGAAGAAAAAGATAGAGTAAAGCATAGTGTGTAATACTGTAAATAACGCAGTATTAACGATAAATCAACTAAAAATCTTATTAAAAATCGGAGGTAATTATTATGAAAAAATATGTATGTCCAGTATGCGGATATGTTCACGAAGGAGATTCAGCACCTGATAAATGTCCTCAGTGCGGTGTTCCCGGCTCAAAGTTTATTGTTAAGGAAGAATCATCAGATAAGCTTATTTTTGCCTGCGAGCATGAAGTAGGTGTTGCAAAATCTGTTACAGATAAGGAAATCATTGATGGACTGCGTGCTAATTTCAGCGGTGAATGTACAGAAGTTGGTATGTATCTCGCAATGGCAAGAGTTGCTCACAGAGAAGGATATCCTGAGATCGGTCTTTACTGGGAAAAGGCTGCTTATGAGGAAGCAGAGCACGCTGCAAAGTTTGCTGAGCTTCTTGGTGAAGTTGTTTCAGCTTCAACAAAGGAGAATCTTACAATGAGAGTTGCTGCAGAACACGGTGCAACAGAAGGCAAGCTTGCTCTTGCAAAGAGAGCAAAGGAACTTAATCTTGACGCAATTCATGATACAGTACATGAAATGGCTAAAGACGAAGCAAGACACGGCAAGGCATTCGAGGGACTTCTCAAGAGATACTTTGGTTAATCTAAAACCTCGTATTTAAGTCGTTCTCCACACTTTTCGACAAATATTGTAAAGTAGCAATAAGAAAAATTGGGCAAAAATGTGGTTATTCATATGGGACTTTCAGATGTTTTATATGTTTTTGAATAGTGCCACTAATGTACACCACTATAAAAATTAGACGTCTTATCACCATCGGTAAGACGTCTTTTTGTCGAAGTAAGAATATAACTTGCTGTCATAGATGCTGCTATATCAAAAAAACAGTTTAAAATCAGCTTTTGTAAGTTTAGGAGTAACCGTTTTCACAGCTGAAATTTTTGACAGTATTTATTAACACGAATAGGTGATATTGACATTAGGAGAAAAAAGCGATATAATGAATAAACAAAAGAAAGGGTGTTGAAATGACAGAAAAGAAACTACGGAAGTATCTTATTCCGAATATACTTGCAATGGTAGGAATTTCCTGCTATATATTGGCAGACACATTTTTCATATCAAAAGCAGCAGGTGCAAACGGAATCACTGCACTGAATCTCACACTTCCTGTTTTTGGAATGATGTTTGCACTTGGTTCAATGATAGGTATAGGTTCAGCCACGAGATACAACCTGTGCAAACTTATGTCAAGGAAAAACACGGAGCAGTTTTTCTCAAATGCTGTTATATGGTCTTTGATTGTAAGTATGATTTTTGTGTTAGCTGGAATTATCTGTCCTGATACAATTCTCAGACTTATGGGTGCGGACAGCAGTATTTTGAATACGGGACTTCCATATATCAGAACTGTTCTGATGTTTGCACCGTTTTTTATGCTGAATTACACATTTACCTCATTTGTAAGAAACGATGGTGCTCCCGGAATTGCAATGGCAGCTACGCTTTCAAGTAGTTTTTTCAATATAATTTTTGACTACATATTCATGTTCCCTATGGAAATGGGAATGACAGGTGCTGCTCTTGCAACAGGAATTTCTCCGATAGTCAGCATGGCTGTCTGTATGATACATTTCCTGTCCAAAAAGAATACTATCCGCTTTATGATAAAGCTTCCCTCTGTCCGTATGCTTATACTTTCGTGTTCTCTGGGTATCGCCGGATTTATCGGTGAGATATCAAGTGCTGTAACAAGTATGGCATTCAATTTTATATTACTTGATATCAGAGGAAATATTGCTGTTGCGGCATACGGAGCTATTGCCAATGTTGCTCTTGTAGGAATTGCAATTTTTAACGGCATAGGACAGGGACTTCAGCCTATGGCAAGTGATGCGGAAGGCTCAAAAAATGAGGATGCAAAACGTCGTATACACAGACATTCTCAGCAAATAGGCTTAGCAATTTCGTGTTTTCTGATGATACTGATATGGATATTCGCAGAGAGAATAGTCGGTATATTCAACAGCGAGAATTCAAAAGAAATGGCTGAACTCGCAGTAACAGGAATACGTCTTTACAGCATCGGATTTCCTCTTGCTGCAATGAATATAATAAGAGCCGGTTTCCTGAGTGCCACCGGACGCGCAAAGGAATGCTTTATAATTTCAGTTTCAAGAGGAATTGCTGCAATAATATTCTTTGCGTTTGTTCTGTCCATACTGTTCAGGATATACGGTGTATGGCTTGCATTTCCTGCAGCAGAGCTTCTGACGCTTATATTTTCAATGTTTATGCAGAAAAAATCAACACAAAAGGTCTGAGACAGATGAAAAATAATCCTTTCAAATATTCACTTGATAATAAACGCTACCATACACTGCATTACAGCAATATGCAGCGGTACGGCAGAAAAATTTTCAAGGCTGTGCTTGAATGCGGATTTACATGCCCGAATATTGACGGTACAAAGGGCAGGGGAGGATGTATTTTCTGTGACGGCGGCAGCGGATATTTCACTTCTCCCGGTATGAGTGTTACAGAGCAGCTCAGTTCAGAATACCGGAGAATTGCTGCAAAGCACGGAAATAATGCTCCTGTTATTGCCTATTTTCAGGCAAATACAAATACCTACGCTGATACCGGAATACTCCGCCGTATGTACGAAGAAGCAATAGCTTTTCGGCACACCATAGGGATTTCAATAGGCACCCGTGCTGACTGTCTTTCTGATGAAGTACTTGATCTTCTTTCAGAAATAAACAGCCGGACTGATCTTACAGTTGAGCTTGGAATGCAGACTATGCATGATTCAACGATAGAAATGATTAATCGCTGCTGTACTCATAAGGAGTTTCTGGAGGGATATCATTCTCTGAAAAAAAGAGGTATACGCACCTGTGTGCACCTTATAAACGGACTTCCGGGTGAAACAACGAAAATGATGCTTGAAAATGCAAGGGAAGCCGCAAGGCTTCATCCCGATGGCATAAAGCTTCAGATGCTTCACATTATCAGAGGTACGCATCTTGCCGGAATGTACGCAGAAAATCCTTTTGAACTGCTTACACGAGAGCAGTATATTGATATCATTGTCAGGCAGCTTGAAATTCTTCCGCCAGAAACAGTGATTGAGCGTATAACCGGAGATGGAGATAAATCAAAGCTTGTTGCTCCTATGTGGAGTACGGATAAGATTTCAGTACTTGGCGGTATAGATAAACGAATGGCTGAACTTGATACATGGCAGGGGAGAATATATTAATTAATCACAAAACAAAGCCCGATGAAAATTCATCGGGCTTGATTCTTAGTAATTTTCAGCGTGAATTTCAAAATAGCTCTGAGGATGTGCACAGGTAGGACATACTTCAGGAGCATTTGTACCTACAACAATGTGACCACAGTTGCGGCATTCCCACACCTTAACCTCGCTCTTTTCGAATACCTGAGCCATTTCAACATTGTTCAGAAGTGCACGATAACGTTCCTCATGATGCTTTTCGATAGCAGCAACAAGACGGAATTTCTTTGCAAGCTCTGGAAAGCCTTCCTCATCAGCTGTCTTTGCAAATCCCTCGTACATATCAGTCCACTCATAGTTTTCGCCTTCTGCTGCATCTTTAAGGTTTTCAGCTGTTGAATTGATACCATTAAGTTCTTTGAACCACATCTTTGCGTGTTCCTTTTCGTTATCAGCAGTTTTAAGGAAGAGAGCAGCTATCTGCTCAAATCCTTCCTTCTTAGCTTTTGAAGCAAAATATGTGTACTTGTTTCTTGCCTGAGATTCGCCTGCAAATGCAGCCTCAAGATTCTTTTCGGTCTGTGTTCCTGAATATTTATTGTTTCCCATAATATTTTTATTCCTTTCTGATTAATTTCAGATTTAAGGCAATAATGCACAGAATCTGATTTACTATTTTTGTATTATACCACATTCAGTAAAAAAAGTCAATATCTATCATTATATTTTTATCACTTTTTTTGTGCGGTTTGCATAGTAATATACCTTTCTATTCTTTATTATAACCGAATTATTTCAGATTAACACAAAAAAATAAATAAAGCTATGGACAAAACAGAAAAAATATTGTATAATATATATATAATCGTGGAGGTGCTAAAATGAAAGAGATATGGAATTTTTTCAATACTTTAAACGAATTTGTATATATATGCGATATTCAGAATGATGAACTTGTTTACATGAATAACAAAACGCTCAATACATACGGTCTTGAATCAAGAGAACAGCTTAATGGAAAAAAATGCTATGAGATACTTCATAATAACTCAACCCGATGCGTCAATTGTATCAATAACAAACTCAGACTAAACGAATTTGTGGAAAGCAAGGGTTATGATCCGAGAATACAAAAATATCTGCTTACCAAAGATACCTTACTTGAATATAACAACAGACTTTACCGTCTTAATATCACAATTGATGTAAGCGAACAGGAAAAATACAATAAATCCGTAAAGCAGTATGAAAATCTCGAAGCAACAGTCAATGAAGCAATCAGGACTGCAATGCAGACCAACAATCCCAATGATGCAATAAACGTTATACTTGAATACCTCGGAAAGACTCTCAAAGGTGAAAGAACATATGTAGTTGAAAAATCTGCAAACAACTATGATAACAATACATACGAATGGGTTGCAAAGGGAATTACTCCGGAAATAGACAGGCTTCAGAATCTTCCTCCTGATGTGTGTGAAAACTGGTATTCCTCATTTAACGAAGGAAAGCCAATTGTTCTGGAAGATATAAGAGATATTATTCCAATCAATCCTAAGCAGTATAAAATACTTGCTGCACAGAATATTCACTCAATTGTAGTAGTACCATTGTATCATGAAGGAAAGACAATCGGATTCTACGGTGTTGACAATCCTCCGCTGCACGAAATAGACTATGTACGCAATATGCTGGAAATTACCGGCTATTTTATTGTTGCACAAATAATGAACAGAAATCTTTTTCAAGAGCTTCACGATATGAGTTATCGTGATCAGCTCACAAAAGCTGGCAACAGACACGCTATGAATAAATATATTAAAGATATGAATAAATCCCGCAGCATCGGCGTTGTATATTGTGATATTACAGGTCTTAAGCGTGTTAATGATAATGAAGGTCATTATGCAGGCGACACTCTGATCATAAGATGCTGCAACTTTGTACAAAAATTTTATGGAGATTACGGTGTTTTCAGAATTGGCGGTGATGAAATACTTGCTCTTTGCTCTTGTATTGATAGGAACGAGTTTCAACAGCGTGAACAGCGTTTTAGAAAATCTATAAGTGAAACTAATATTCCTCTTGCAGTCGGATTCTCATGGCACGAAAAAAGCGAGGAAAGTATAGGTGAAATATTAAGCGAAGCAGAAAAAAATATGTACGATGACAAGGCAGAATTTTATAAAAAATCTGGTATTGACAGAAGAAAATAAAATTTCATACGAAAAAGTAGGCACATATAAAGTAATACTGTAAAGTCCTCATTAATGACTAAAGAAATGAGCTTGTTCAAATATAAATTATGCTAATATATTAATATGAGTCGTACAATGAAGCAATACTCCACGTTGAGTGATAGGTATACACAAAAAAATAGACTAAATGTTTTCTGTCCAATTTATTATAGCCGTTCCAAAGCTTCTGAAGTTGTGGCTGAGCCGCTAACGGAACAACTCGACAGATTTTTTTGCATAAGTCAAACTAATTACCAGAATATTGTAAATAGCTAACGCTCACAGTCATTTCTCCTGTGAGCGTTTTACCTTGTTTTAATAAATTCTATGCAATTACTTGGATTTTAGTTGGACACTGAATTATTAGCAGATTAATTAAAGGAAAATATATTTCAGAATAAACAGCACTGCCAGTATATACATTACAGGATTTACTTTTTTCGCCTTACCGCAGACAAGGTTGAAAATAACGAATGAGATTACGCCGATGGAAATACCTTCGGAAATACTGTAAAACAGCGGCATTGCGATTATACACAGATATGCAGGAATTGCAGAGGTGTAGTTGTCCTCTGTAAGCTTGAGTTCAGAAATATTGCTGAACATCAGGAAACCTACAACAATAAGTGCGGGAGCAGTTGCAAACGAGGGAATAGCCGTGAAGATAGGAGCGAAGAACATGGACAGCAGGAAAAGAATTGCAGTTGTAAGTGCTGTCAGACCAGTTCTTCCTCCAGCAGCAACTCCAGCGGATGATTCAACGAAAGTAGTTGTTGTTGAAGTTCCAAAAACTGCACCTGAAGAAGTTGCGATAGCGTCTGCAAGAAGTGCGGGGCGGATTTTAGGCAGTCTGCCTTTTTCATCAAGCATATCTGCCTTAGTAGCAACTCCGATGAGAGTTCCGAGTGTATCAAAGAGGTCAACGAACAGGAATGAAAAAATAATTACGATGAAATTAAAAATTCCTACATCGCTGAAATCAATATCGAAGCACTGACCGAATGTATCACCAAGACTTGAAAAATCAGTTATTTCAAATTTTGGTAAGAGAGAGTAATATCCGTTTGCTGCATCGACTGTATAAATATCTGTAGCCTGGCAGATGATACCGAGAATCCATGTTGCGAGGATTCCAATAAGGATCGATCCTTTTATCTTTTTTATGTAAAGAATCGAAGTGAGGAAAGTTCCGATAACAGCAAGCAATGCACATATACCAGCGGTTGAAAATTCGTCACGGAAACTGATGATCGATACAAGTGTTGAATCATTTTTAACAGAAAGTCCAGCATTCTGAAGTCCAATAAATGCGATGAATAAGCCTATTCCGACAGATACAGCGTGTTTTAGAGTGAGTGGAATGGCGTTGAAAATAGCTTCTCTGACATTTGTAAGTGAAAGGACGATGAATATTATACCTTCAATGAATACTGCAAACAGAGCTGTCTGCCATGAGTAGCCGTATCCGATTACAACAGTGTATGCCAGAAAAGCGTTGAGTCCCATGCCAGCTGAGAGTGCAAATGGCATATTAGCCATGAATGCCATACATACCGTACCAATAAACGAAGCAAGACAGGTTGCAAGCAGTACAGCGGTAGGATTCATACCGGCATCGCTGAGGATGCTCGGGTTTACTGCCAGAATATAAGCCATTGTCATAAATGTCGTAATACCGGCAGTGATTTCGGTTTTTACGTTGGTTTTGTTTTCTTTTAGTTTGAACATACGGTCAAGCATTGTTCATATCTCCTTTTATTTTTTTATTTAAGCAATACCGTGAACATTTTCGTATAATGGTGTTGTATAAAAGTCTTACTTTTAGTTGGTGTCTGACTTTAACATCAAAACCACGCACTCAACGTGTTTAGTTCTTGGAAATAGATCAGCGCCGACAGCCTTAACGGTGGTATATCCGCGTTCTGCGAGCATTTTTGCATCTCTTGCAGCAGTTGCAGGATTACATGAAATCATAACAATTTTCTTCGGAGAAGCCTTTGCGATAGCTTCAATGGTATCTGCTGAGCAACCTTTGCGTGGTGGATCAATAACGATTATATCAGGGGAACAGCCGTTTTTCCGGAGATCTTCAAAAACAACTCCGGCATCTCCGCAGTAAAATTCGGCATTACCGATGTCGTTTATACAGGAATTTTTTCTCGCATTTTCTACAGCCTGAGGAATGATTTCAATACCGATAATTCTTCCGGCACTTTCTGCCATAGAAAGTCCGATTGTTCCGGCACCGCAATAGAGATCAGCGATGATATCTTTCTTATCGGGCGAAGCATATTCCAGAGCCTTAGCGTAAAGTCGTTCAGCTTGAACTGTATTAACCTGATAGAAGGACAGAGGTGATATTTCGATGGTGTTTCCGCACATTATGTCGGAGATTGTATCGCTTCCGTATAGTGTAATGCACTTTTTTCCAAGTATAACATTTGTTTTGTCGGGATTAATGTTCATGAAGATACTTTTGATATCGGGGAATTTTTCTGCAGCGATTCTGCAAAGACCGGAAAGCTGACGTGAAATATCCTTTCTTGCTACGATGCACAGCATGACCTCGCCGGAATGAGCACCTTTTCTTATGTAGATGTGGCGAACAATACCGGTATGAGAATCCTCATCATAAGCAGAAATTTTCTTGTCTTTGATGTAATCGAGGACTGTTTCAAGGATATCCTTAAATATCACTGGCTGTAAAGCACAGTCGGTAAGAGTTACTATGCGGTGGCTTCTCGGAGCAAAGAATCCGGATACAACTTCCCCATTGCACATTGCGACAGGATACTGAGCTTTATTTCTGTATCCATAATTATTCTCAGCAGAGATAAAGGATTCAAATTCAGGTTCAAGGCCGCCTATACGTTTAAAGGCATTTTTAACAATATTGTCTTTAACACTGCACTCAGCTTCATAAGAAATATGACGGAAAACACATCCTCCGCATTTTTTATAATACTGACAGTTGTTTTCAATGCGATCAGCAGACGGCGTGATAATTTTGTCAATTATACCGTATGCGTAATTTTTAAGAACTTTTACGATTTTCACACTGATTACATCACCGATTGCCGTATCAGGAACAAAAACTGTAAATCCGTTGATTCTGCAAACACCGCTTCCTTCGCTCGTTATATCCTCTATCTGAGCGGTAAAGAACTGATTTTTTTCAAGCATTCAGTGACCTCCTTCTTTTTTTCCATAAGAGTATCAAATTGTCTGATGTACTCATACGGAAATTTATAGTTATGTATTCTTGAGATTTTACCATCAGGATAAACAAGCTTTGTAGAGGCAGCACAGCCGACTCCGAGAATAGTCTGAGTTTCGTCCATAATGAAGATATTGTAGAAGCTTTCAAAACCTTTTTTGGAGTAACCTATATTTTCGAGGTTATCGATGGTATTCTTCTGCCTATACATATAGTATGGCAGATAGCCGTTTGCAAGAAGCTTGTCTATACTGTAGCTGACCATTTCTACAGCCGGATTGTTATTGTTTTCGCCGGCTTTTTCAAATAGATTTGCAGCACGCTTAAGAGTAAGTGTATGTACGGTTATGTTTTCGGGAGAAAGTTCAGTAATTCTGTCGAGAGTATTTCTGAAGCTCTCAGGAGTTTCCGTCGGAAGTCCGGCTATAAGATCTGTATTGATGTTTGTGAAACCAATTTTTCTTGCAAGCTCAAAGGCTCTTATAGCGTCCTCACCGGAGTGCTTTCTGCCTATCACACGGAGAACGTCATCATTGAGAGTCTGTGGATTTACAGAAATTCTCTGTGCACCGAGTTCCTTTATCACACGGAGCTTTTCTTCTGTTATCGTATCAGGACGTCCTGCTTCAACGCTGTATTCACGGATTTTTGCAAGGTCGAAATTTTCAGCGACGCATTCCATAATAGTTCTGAGATCTTCGGCAGAAATTGAAGTGGGAGTTCCTCCGCCGAAGTATACGGTATCTATTTCAGTGTTAGTTTCTTTGACGATCTGTGCTGTGATTTCAAGCTCTCGGCAAAGCATTCTGACATAATCGGGCATAAGCTTTACAGCGGAATCCATTGAGTGCGAAACGAAAGAGCAGTAGCTGCATCTTGTCGGGCAGAAGGGGATAGAAACATACAGACTTACAGCTCTGCTGTTTATCCTGTCAAGGATTGGAAGCTGATTTTCTGCGGTAATATACCCGATATCAAGTTTTTCGGGAGATATCTCGTATTTCTTCGACAGTTTGTCATATATCTGTTCACGAGACATATCCTGACGGATAAGTTCAATGAATTTTTTCACAGGACGTATTCCTGTCATAAGTCCCCAGGGTGGACAAATACCTGTGCGTTCTGAAAGAATTCTGTATATCAGCCGACAGAGCTCGTGTTCAGCGGTGTTTTTATCGGTGCTTGCAGGGACATCGAGTACAGCGGAAAGTACGGATAATTTTCCATCGAGCATAATTTCTGCTGATATTTCAGAGTCATTCGCTACCGAAGCGATAACGTAATTATCATTTTTTTCAATATCAGCGATATTATCAGAAAAAGCAAATCTTTTTTCGTGAAAAAAAAGCTTCAATGTAGCTTCAATCTCATATTTAAAAGAATTGCCGATTAAGATAACCGGCATTTTAAAATTACTATTCATATATTCCTCATTTTAAATTTCTGATGTAGGGATTATTTTTCTGTTCATAGAAAAGCGATGTAGCAGGTCCGTGTCCGGGAAAAACTCTGTAATCGCTGTTTATCAATTTCAGGGTGTAAAGTGAATTTCGCATATCAATGGGATTGCTTCCGGGGAAATCAGTGCGTCCGATTGAATCAGCGAAGAGCGTATCGCCGGAGAACATAACATTTCTGCAGATGTAGCAGACACTTCCCTCCGAATGACCGGGAGTGTGTATCACCTGAAAGCTCAGATCACCATCATTAAGGACAGAATCTCCGGTAATAGCCGTATAATCAGTGATTGCATTAAATGGGTGAAAGGATATACCAGTAGCAAGAGAATATTCGGCACTTGCAAGCATTTTTGCATCATCCTCGTGGATGTATACCTCAGCACCGGTAAGTTTCCGAACAGCCTCAACTCCTCCTATGTGGTCGAAATGTCCATGAGTAAGAAGTATTTTCCTGAGCTTCAGCTTATGGGAATCAAGAAATTTCATGAGATAGTCCGGATCTCCTCCAAGATCTATGATAACACATCTTCCAGGAGCAGTTTCGACAATATAGCTGTTCACCCGAAGCTCACCGAGATTGAGCGTATGAATTTTCATAATTGTATTCCTCCTCAAATAGATGATCTTTCAACAGAAATAACGCCTTTTATCCTTCTGAGCTTTTCAAAAAGATTTTTAAGCTGTTCAGTGCTTGAGATAATAATAGTACTTTCAAAGAAAGCATCACCGTTTTTCATTACTCTTGACGCAGAGTGAACGATAGGAACTCTTGCTTCAAGGAGGATAGCGGAAATATCATAAACAAGTCCGACTCTGTCAACAGCTGTTACCTGAAAACTCGTCTGGAGCTGAGACGCACTGTGTTCTGACCACTGTATATCGCACCAGCGACTGAGTTCTTCTTCATTGTCACGGCTGAGAACCGCCCTGTAATTTGCACATTTTACCGTATGGACAGAAATTCCGTGACCTCTTGTGATAAAGCCTACAATATCATCACCGGGCAGGGGATTGCAGCACTGTGCGAATTTTACGAGAACGTCGTTGATCTGATCAAGAATTATATTGCCTTTACCAGTAGATTTCGGCTTGATAAGAGGAGCAACAGAAGAGGAATCATTGCCGTATAGCTTGTAGTATTTGTCTTTTAAACGTGGGATTATCTTGGAAAGAAGTACTCCGCCGTAGCCTACGGATGCGTAGAAATCATCAAGCGAAGAACAGTTGTGACGCTTAAAGTCGTCGGCAAGAAGCTCCTCATGCTTTGAAGCAGGAATATTGATTCTGTACCGTTTGAATTCACGTTCAAGGGCAGCTTTTCCCTCAGCGATATTTTCTTCACGGCGTTCCTTTTTGAACCATGAGCGTATCTTTGAGCGTGCTTCGTTTGTTTTTACGATGTTTAGCCATGCTCTGTTAGGACCCTTTTCAGGATCCTTGCTTGTAAGGATTTCGCAGATCTGTCCTGTCTGAAGTTTATAATCAAGCGGAACTATTCTTCCGTCCACCTTTGCACCGATAGTCTTGTGACCTATTTCTGTATGAATACGGTAAGCAAAATCAATAACTGTTGAATTTATGGGAAGATCAACTGATCTTCCTTTAGGAGACATAACAACGATATCTTCCGGAGCAAGGTCTGTCTTGATAATGCGGACAATTTCCTCAACGTCATCTGATGTCTGCTGAGCTTCAATGATCTGACGTACCCACGCAAGACGCTGTTCCATTTTATCTCTGCCTTGAATACCTTCCTTGTATTTCCAGTGAGCAGCGATACCATATTCAGCTTCTTCGTGCATTTCCCATGTTCTGATCTGTACTTCAAAGGGGATACCCTCCTTACCAAGTACAGTAGTGTGAAGCGACTTGTAATTGTTGCTTTTCGGAGTGGATATATAATCCTTGAATCTGTTCGGAAGCGGGCGGAACATATCATGAATAAGTCCGAGAACGTTATAACATTCTGAAATAGAAGACACGATAATTCTGACCGCATATTTGTCGTAAATTTCGTCAATATTCTTGTGATGAAGGAAAATCTTCTTGTATATGCCGTAGATGCTTTTCACACGTCCGTCAATCTGTGGAGCCTGTGTGAAATCTTCTGTTCTGAAACGCTGTGCTATACGCTTCTTGATTATTTCGATAAAGGCTTCACGTTCTTCTTTTTTGTTATTGAGGATATTTTCTATTTCAGTATAAGCGTATGGATCGAGATAGTGAAATGCAAGATCTTCAAGTTCTTCTTTTACGGCATGAATACCGAGTCTGTGTGCAATGGGAGCATATATATTCATTGTTTCCAGAGCAGTATTACGTTGTTTGAAATCGGGACGATACTTTAGAGTTCTCATATTATGAAGTCTGTCACAGAGCTTTATAATCATTACACGGATATCCTGAGACATAGCAAGAAGCATTTTTCTGATATTTTCAGCCTGTTGTTCTTCTTTAGTAAAAACAGGGATTTTACTGAGCTTTGTAACACCGTCAACGAGCATAGCAACATCTTGACCAAAGCGTTTTTTCATGTCATCAAGAGTAGCGGGAGTATCCTCGACAACATCGTGCAGGAGAGCAGCACAGATAGTATCAGTGTCCATTCCGAGTTCAAGGAGAATATAGGCTACTGCCAGAGGATGAATAATATAAGCTTGTCCCGAAGAACGCTTCTGACCTTCGTGTGCTTTAGCGGCAAATTCATAGGCTGAAACAATCTTGCTCAGATCATATTGTCTGTCATCTGTAAGTATTTTCTGAATAAGCTTTTCTATGGTAAAATTATCGTCATATTCAGGGATATCTATAAGATGATCAGAACCTGAACTGAATGTATTTTTCTCAGTCGGAGTTGTATTTTCTGATTTTTTTATTTCATCACTCATATTTTTTCTCCTTAACGGTGACGCAGTACCGGATAGATATAAGCGTCGTCTGTTACCGCTTTTAAGGCAGGCGGAGCCGGAATTTCTATTTTCTGATCATGCTGCTGAGTCTCAGAAGTATCGGAGCAGATGCAAGATCGTTTTTCTTTGTTACAGGGAGCCTGAATAATCTGCTGTCCTTAGAGGATACAGCTATAATTCCAAGCTCACGCATAGCCTCAACGGCAGTGCAGAAGCGGCAGTAATTGAGTTTTTCGTCCATAAGTTTTATGTATAATTCGTCAGAATTGATACCTGATTCAGGAATACCGGAATAAATTCTGAGAGCGGTATTTCTGTTCGGAAGCATTACAGGATAGTATCCTGCCGGCAGCTCCTCAGATCGCATGAAGGCTTCAAATGCAGAATATGCAGCAAAATATTTTTTCTGGTCAAGAGACGGTGGAAGGATATCCTCAGCAATCATGGATATTGATTTCTGACCTCTGAACTCGTTGATGCTGAGACTGACCACAGCCATGAAAAGCTCACCAGATCGTACAGGTATCTCGTGCGGAGAAGTACCGAATTTAAGGATTTCAAAATTTTTTCCGCCTATCTCGCATTTTATAAGGGAATGCTGTCCACCGGAAAGTCCGTTGATATTTCGGATAATGCCCTCAACGTAGAATAAAGGTTTTTCGTTATCGGAACCGAAAGGCTCAAGCGCGGAGAGACCTGATACATTCTCCATTGTGAGAAGATCAGAAGTCAGTGCGATATCTGCTGTAATTGTAGGTACAGGCATGGTTTTATGGAATCGGAGTGCGTATTCTTCCAAGAGAGCCTGAAATTTATCTTCCATTCCGGATTTTATAGTGAATCCGCCGGCAGCAGTATGACCTCCAAATTTTTCAAGTGCTTCAGATGCGTAGGTCAACGCTGCGAATACGGAAAAATCACCGAAGGAACGTGCCGAGCCTCTTATTTCTCCGTTAGATTCAGATGCAATAAATACAGGTTTTCCGAGATGTTCCATAATTCTTGCAGCAGCAATTCCGATAACTCCATGATGCCATTTTTTTCCGGAAATAAAAATAACTCTGTTGCGAAGCAAAGACGGATTTTCATCAAGCTTGCTGTATATGTCATCTGTAATGGTGTTTTCAGCAACCTTTCGCTGATTATTAAGATCGTCAAGATGTGCAGCAAGTACAGAAGCATCATCATAATCCTCACAGAGCATGAGATCAGCTGCTGATTTAGGAGAGCCAAAGCGTCCAGCGGCATTTATCCTCGGAGCAATACCGAAGGCAACAGAACGGGAATCAATTTTCTTTTCACTGAGACCAGCAATTTCCATGAGAGAAATCAAACCAGCACGGTCACTGTTATTTATAAGCTCCAGACCGTATGAAACAAGAAATCTGTTTTCTCCAGAAAGACTGACGATATCGGCAACAGTTGCGATAGCTGCAAGATCGCCGAATTGTTCAAGAGCCATTGTATAATCACCGCCGTCAAGAGCAGCTACAAGCTTAAGTGCAATACCTGCACCACACATATGCTTGAACGGTGATGTGCAATCATGTCTGTGAGGATCCACGACTGCTTCAGCTCTTGGGAGAGAATCTCCCTGCTGATGGTGGTCGGTGATTACAATCTTCATTCCTTTTGAATAAACGTATTCAGCCTCAGTGAGAGCTGATATTCCGTTATCAACAGTAATAATAAGATTAGTTCCGACAGCGGCAATTTTATCTATTGCGGCAGTATTAAGTCCATATCCTTCCGATCTTTCAGGTATATAGAATAAAACATCTGCACCGCATTCTGAGAGATATGAAAACAGAATTACAGTCGCCATAATACCGTCACAGTCATAGTCTCCGTATACGCATATACGCTGCCCTTCATCGATAGCACTGTTTATGGTATCCGCAGCCTGCTGCATATCCCTGATAAGAAAAGGATCAGACAGCATATCAGTATTGTATTTGTCGCTGACAGCCTCAGGCGAGGTGAATCCCCTTGAAACGAGAACAGCAGCAGCAAGGGGAGTAATACCGCAGCTGAAAGAAAGCCGGTTTGTATTTTTTCTGTCCGGCTTATTTACATTCCAGATCTTCATAAAGAACTCCTATATATACTTATAATTATATTATATCATCTCTGCCGATCATTTTCAATAGTGAATGTGAAAAAATATGAAAATATCCTGAAATTTTTATATTATTGCTTGATTTATTTTAATAAATGTGATATAATAACAGAGCCATGATGATGGCATGAAAAAATAAAACCGGTACAGTCAGATTTGCCTGATGTACCGTGAGTACATCGAAAGGTATGGTATAAAAAATGAAAAAGGCATTAAGTATTTTATTAATCTCTATAATGGCAGTATCCTTTGTAGGATGCGGTAAATCTGAATCATCTGATTCATCCGGCGGAAGCAGTGTTGTTGAAGATACAAAACCTGCTGAGGAAATCAAGGCAGATACAGTCGGTACAAAGCTTTATGTAGATTTCAAGGAAAAGGCAGAGGCAGATTCAGCAGCAACAGCACAGTCACTTGCAGATGCTGTTATGGCAAATCCGATTATTCAGTTTATGCCCATGACAATGCCCGTTGAACAGGGACTTCTCAGCGGCTTCGGCAATGCAGAGATCAAGGGCTTCAAGGAAGGCGTAATGTTCGGTCCTGCTATCGGCTCAATTCCTTTCGTTGGTTATGTTTTCACTCTTGACGATGGTACAGATGCAGAAGCTTTCGTAAAAACTCTCAAGGATAACGCTGATCTCAGATGGAATATCTGCGTAGAAGCAGAGGAAATGGTCTGCGAAACAGTTGGCGACAAGGTATTCTTCGTAATGAGTCCTAAGTCATTTGAAGAAGCACCTCAGCCGGAAATGTAATAATAAGGCTGTTCGGGCGAACATATTTGTTCGCCCTGAATTTTTGCCGGAGAGGTGTTTATTATGGTATTTTCAACCCTGACTTTCCTATATTATTTTCTTCCAGCCTCACTCATCCTGTATTTTGTTTCGCCCTCAAAACTGAAAAATACTGCACTTCTTATAGCGAGTCTTGTTTTTTATGCGTGGGGCGAGCCGAAATATATTTTCCTCATGGTAGCAAGTATCCTTATCGGATACGTTTCAGGTCTGCTGATAGAACGCTTCCATGAAAAAAAGAAAACCGCCCGCGTAATACTCATAGCTTCGACAGCACTGAGTCTGGGTGCACTTGGATATTTCAAGTATTCCGGATTCTTTGTTGAAAACCTCAATGCTCTTACGGGACTTGATCTTGCAATCAAAAAAGTTGCTCTGCCTGTGGGAATAAGCTTTTATACGTTCCAGATACTGAGCTATATCGTGGATGTTTACAGAAACGATGTCAAGGCACAGCGAAATCCTATTGATCTCGGAGCTTATGTCTCGATGTTTCCGCAGCTTATCGCCGGACCTATTGTGCGTTATTCCGATGTTGCAGCACAGCTCAGATCAAGAACCCATACTCTTGATAAGACAGCTGACGGTATACGGATCTTCGTTATCGGTCTTGGAAAAAAGGTTCTTATAGCGAATGCACTCGGCGATCTTTGCAGAGTATATACTGACGGTTCGGAAATTTCAGTTGCTCTCTGCTGGATGTATGCTATTTCTTATTCTCTCCAGATTTATTTTGATTTTTCTGGCTACAGCGATATGGCAGTCGGACTTGCAAAAGTGTTCGGTTTTGAACTTTGCGAGAACTTCCGTTATCCGTTCACATCACGGAGCATAACCGAATTCTGGCGTAGATGGCATATATCACTCGGCACATGGTTCAGGGATTATGTATATATCCCTCTTGGCGGAAACCGTGTTACTAAGCTTCGTCACCTGAGAAATATCCTTATCGTGTGGATGCTCACCGGATTCTGGCACGGTGCCGCATGGAATTTCGTTATATGGGGACTTTATTTTGCAGTATTCCTTACAGCTGAGAAATTCTTTCTTGGAAAATATCTTAAAAAATCGAAGATTCTCAGTCACGCTTATGTACTGATGACAATTCTGATAAGCTTTGTCATTTTCGGTTCTGATTCGATGAGTACAGCCGGAAAGTGCATCGGCGGAATGCTTGGTCTGAGAGGACTTCCATTCATAACCGATGAGCACAGCTATTATCTCCGCAGTTTTGCACTTATCCTGATAATTGCAGTTATCGGAGCAACTCAGCTTCCGAAAATGCTTACTGAAAAGATACGCACATCAAAATCGGCAGCGGCTGTTCTAAGCGTTTCAGAAATCGTGTTTGTCGTGGTGATAACTCTTGCCGCAACAGCATATCTCGTGGACGGCTCATTCAATCCGTTCATGTATTTCCGTTTCTGAGGAGGGCGTCATGAAAGTAAAAAATTTAATTACAGTCGTAACAATGGCGGTACTTATTTTCGGAATGTCCTTCTGGTGCTGGTTCAGAAAGCCAGAGGATTTCTCCGACAGCGAGCGTCGTGTGCTTAAAACATTCCCCGAATTATCGGGAGAAACTATTGCAGATGCAAGCTTTATGAATTCCTTTGAGGACTATGCAATGGATCAGTTTCCGATGCGTGATATGTTCAGAGGGTTTAAATCTTCCGCCGAGCTTTTCGTATTTCAGAAGCTTGACAACAACGATCTGTATTTACAGAACGGATATATCGCAAAGGTCGAATATCCGCAAAACGACAAGATGATAGATCATGCCGCCGGAAGATTCAGATATATCTACGACACTTATCTCAGCGGAACAGATACAAACGTGTATATGTCCGTGATTCCGGATAAGAACTGTTTCCTTTCCGATAAAAGAAATAGACTTTCTCTTGATTATCCTGAATTCATAAAGAGCGTGCGCAGTCAGACAGATGATTTCACGAAATATATTGACATTACAGATCTGCTGACGTTATCGGATTTCTACCGTACAGATACGCACTGGCGGCAGGAAAAAATTACTGACGTTGCCGAAAGACTTGCCTCTGCAATGGGAACTTCTCTCAGCGGAACCTATACAAAAAAGACGCTTGACAAACCGTTTTACGGAGTATATTACAATCAGCTTGCACTTCCTGTAAAACCTGACGAACTTTGCTGGATGACTAACGAAACTCTTGAAAAATGTAAGGTAACAAGCTATAACAACAAGTACGGACAGCCGGTTGAAGCTCAGATGTACAGCATGGAAAAGGCTGAGGGCAGAGATGCTTATGAGATGTTTCTGAATGGAAGCGATCCTCTTATAACTATTGAGAATCCGGAAGCCTCCACCAACAAGGAACTTATAATTTTCAGGGATTCATTCGGTAGCAGTCTTGCTCCGCTTCTTGTAGACGGATATTCAAAGATAACGCTTGTAGATATACGCTATATTTCGAGCAATGCTCTGAGTGCATATATAGAATTTGAAAATCAGGATGTACTTTTCCTATACAGTACACTGATTCTCAACAATAGTCTTGCACTCAAATAATCATAACGGAGTGATGTATATGACTGACTTTCTGGTAAGTAAATTCGTAAAAAACAGTGAGGATACCGGAAAGACAGAGGTTCGCAGAGCATATAGTACACTCAGTAGTGTGACAGGACTGATCTGCAACATAATTCTGTTTCTACTCAAATATTCAATGGGTCTTCTTTCAGGTTCAATATCAATCATATCTGACGCATTCAACAATCTTTCCGACTGCGGAGGATGTATAGTATCGTTTCTCGGATGTAAAATGGCTTCAAGACCGGCAGATAAGGATCATCCATTTGGTCACGGAAGAGTTGAGCATCTTACATCTCTCATACTTTCGGTGATAATTCTTGTTGTCGGATTCGAGCTTTTCAAAGGCTCTGTTGAGAAAATTGCCAATCCCCAGCCGGTAGAATTCAGCATAATAGTTCTTGTTTCACTGATACTTTCAATAGGCGTAAAGCTGTGGCTTTCTGTATTCAATATGAAGCTTGGCAAAAGTATAAATTCCAAAGTGCTGATTGCCGTTTCAAACGACAGCAGGAACGATGTTATTGCCACAAGTGCGACTATTATCGCTCTTATATCGTCGATTTTTACCGATTTTCCGGTTGACGGAATAATGGGACTTATCGTATCTGCATTCATTATCAGAACGGGTATTGAGATTATCCGTGATACTATTGACGAGCTTATCGGAAAGCCGGTATCCTCCGAAATATCGAACAATATCAGACAGACCATTCTCTCCGGTGAGGATGTAATAGATGTCCACGATCTTGTCATACACAATTACGGAATTACGAAAATGATAGGAAGCTGTCATATCGAGCTGAGAAGCGATAAAAGCTTCAAGGAGGTACACGAGATTGCTGACAGACTGGAGAGGGACATTCAGAATAAATTCAATATCATCCTTACACTTCATACCGATCCCGTAGATATCGATGATAACCAGACGAGAGAATACAGGGGGATTGTGAGCTCATTGGTTTCCTTGATGAACGAAAGCTTTTCTATTCATGATTTCAGAATTTCTGGATGCGGGGAGAACAGAACTATCATTTTTGATATGATAATTCCGTTCAGATGCAGTCTGACGCACGATGAGATAAAAAGTCGTATTGACGCCGGACTTAAAGAAAAAGGCTGTACCTATGATACTGTTATAACCTTCGATTACGAATAATTAAAAAAATCGCTCATTTGATTTCGAATGAGCGATTTTTTATTCTGTGTGTTTACTTTTTCGGAAGCACGCTTATAAGCTTGAGTAAGTATTCTTGAATTGCAAGAGCGTCTGCGTTTGTGAGATTATCACCTGTATTTGCTACATCGGCATTTGTAACACCCTGTTCAGTTATATGTGAAGGATCAGTTCCGTTTACACCATAAGAGTCAGGATTTCCGATAGTCTGCATAACAAGTATTGCATCCGAGAGATTAACATTTCCGTCGCAGTTGGCGTCGCCGTATACGGTGTCTGGTGTCTTGTTGTTTTCGTATTCGTATACAAGCTGGATTGAAGTGAGTTCAAGACCGATTACGTCGCCTTCTTCGCTCTTTTCTGAGGAATCCCACCATTTCTGGAATTCAATTTTTCCGTCAGCGATAACGCCTTCAACGACTTCTTCTTCATTTTTAAAGGTTCCATCGAATTCAACAGTTGCTGATGAATTGCTTCCGAGGGAGAGACTAAATGATTTATAAGTCCAGAAATCCGTACCATCCTTGTCCTTGGCATTGATAGATACTGCACATCCTGCTGTTCCCCATGATGCACCCATTTCAGAGGTTACATTACCGTTGATAATAACTTGCTTAAGATGTTCGGGATCCTCAACAGGAACCTCTACATAGCCGTTAGCGTTCACGCGATCTTCAAGATCGTCGAAGATTATCTTTTCGATTCTGATAGCGTCGGGATCGTAAAGCTCAAGACCGTCAAAATCAGAAGCATCGTCAGTAATAACAACCATAGCTGCTGAATAAGCGGGAAGTTCAACATTAACTACATTATTCTTTACATCATCAATGATGTCGATAAGTCTGATCTCGGCAGAATCGCCGTAAACTGCATAAACAGCAGCAGCCTCATAAGATGTATTGGCATTTTTAAGGTTAATTACAGCGTTTTCAGTATTTGTAAGATTCTTGTTTGTGATCATGGCTGTAACTGTTCCCTGATCGTCGCCCTTGATAGAAGCATAAGCGCTTGAAAGTGATACATCATCTGTCTTTGTGGGAACGAGCATATCACCGAATGAACTGCCGTTGCCATCGTAGTTTGTGTAGAGGTTGATACCAGCGAACTGATAGTCGTTGCTGCTCCATTTTGTTGCAAGATATACGCCAGCATCTGCGAAGCATCCGAGAGCTTCTGCCTGTGCGATCGTTGCACTCAAATCTTCACCGCCGAAGTTGTATTCAGTAATAGCAAGCTTTGTTCCGGGATAATACTTATCTATGGATTCCTGAATTGTAGGAAGCATAGGGAGATTTTCCTTACCCCACTGTCCGATCCAGCTGTCCTCGATGTATCCTTCCTCATATAGTGTACGGACTGACTGCATTCTTGCTTCTGCACATTTTGTATGAGTAGGATTAGTGCATTCAGATACACGGCACTGTCCCTTAGCTTCGGGGTAGTAGTGGATATCAAGTACATCGAGAAGACGGATTCCGTGTTCTTCCTCAGCCTTCTTCATCTGTTCGAGATAGCAGTCGAGATACCAGTGATAGTTATTTTCTGCCTTAATCTTCTCCCACTCATCTGATGAATCATCATCAGCAAGACTGCAGAACGCAGAATATCCGAAAAGTGCCGGTCCGAAAATATCGGCCTCAGGATCAAGTTTTTTTACTGCTGCTGCCATTTCAATGGATTTTTCAGCAAGTTCATCAATGGTAACGCGTTCAGGATGGATTCTGCTGTGTGTATGATGCCAGAGAGCCGGCTCGTTGTCAAGGCTGTATCCTTGTATACCTGTCGGAGAGGATGAGTCACCTAATTTGTTGATGATGTAGTTTACATATTCATCCATATAGACTTTGCCGTCTGTAAGATCAGGTGACTCATCAAATGTGCTTCCCTTTGAAAGAACAACTTCGTTCCATCGGTCTGAGGGAGCAGCTTCAGCTTCTGTAACCGTACCATTCTTATCTGCTGCAACATATCCGGCAAGCTGAAGTGTTGTGAACTTGTATGATGCACCGTTTCTTTCAGCTTCCTTTGAAAGCTGCATTGCACAGTCAGCGGGTTCGTCAGAATTTGAAAGATTATTATCTGAACTGTGTTTCCAGTCTGAACCTGCATTTGATGCGTTGTTTTCCCAGTTGTAAGCAGTCATTCTGTTTCCGCCCTGTCTTATAGAAGTTGCAGAAACCTTGCTCAGATCGTTGCCATACTGGTTTACACCATAGATATAGGGGCTGATTGCTTTTTTCTCTGCAGAGAGGTCAATGTTGATGTTCATTTTTTCTTCGGTCTCAGCACTGACAGATGCAAAAGGTGCTGACATCGGAGCAGCCATAATCATGACTGCTGTTAAAAGCGATGCGTACTTCTTCATTATAATTCCTCCTCATCTGAAGCTTCTGCTTCAGTCCATAATGATACTTCGGGAACGGGCGTCTGCTCTTTCAGAGAACTGTATCGGAAAGGGCCTCGTGAGTACTGATCAATAAAAAGATCATGAAATCTTATATATCTTGAAATCGACTTGGCTATGACAAGCAGGCATGTAAGCGGTGTATTATGTCCATATCCATAAATAATAGTAGGGGTATCGCTGATATCAGCGGAAACACGCCATACAATACCGAGACGGTCAAGGTTATCCATGATTTTCTTTACACGGTTCACCGGAATATTCACCTGTTTTGATATGAATTCCAGTGACTGCATCCTGTTGCGGAAGCAGCTTCCGAGATAATGGATAACTTCTATTGCATCTTTGCTTGCAAGAGTTTGAAAAAGATAAATCATATTTTCATTTGGTTCAGTATATGAATCCACACCGTTTTCGGGAATTTTCACGAAACAGCAGTATCTGAGATCTTCATTCAGACGAGCAATAGAACACTCATAATCTGTTCTCAGTTCTGCATACGTTTCAAGTTCAAGATCTTCGGGATATTTTGCAGCTGAAAGGGTATAGTCGTTGTAAGCTGAAAGGATTGTATAATACAGCTTCATTATAAGATCAGCACGTTCCTGCGATGGTGTCTGACGTATTTTCTGGATAATAAGCTGATTAAGATCCTGTTCATCCTGTTCCTGTTTGATGCCGAAAAGCACATCAAGAGAAACGCCTAATATTCCAGAAATTTTCGGCAGAAGCTCCGAATCAGGTAAACTTCCGTTTTCCCATTTTGAAACTGCCTGTGGAGTGACATTCAGCTTAGCGGCAAGCTGTCCCTGTGTCAGTCCGCAGGTCTTTCTGCATTTTACCAAATTTTTACTGAATTGCAATTCCATTTTTATTTTACACCTCAAAAATCAACGTGTAATTGTTTTTTATAAACGACAGATATCCGGATATCTGTCTACATATGTTATTATACTACAAGTTTCTGTTGTATGCAACCAATGTTTTTTTTATAAAAATCAACTTACTGTTTATATAAGAAACAGTAAGTTGATAGTGTTTTGTCTTTAATTGTAAGCTTAGGTATTGGAGACTCAGTTATCGCTCAGATCATACAGAGTTTCCTCGTTTGAGAGAGCAAGTTCCACTATTTTTCCATAGAATCCTGCCGGATTCAGCATAATTTTTTCACCGAGCAGTTTAGCCTGAGTGAGATCGGGAGCATAGAGCTTAAGATCCATAAGGTCGCAGTCGTTATCAAGACAGCGTACCTGCGTGTAATATCCGTTTTCAAGCGGAATGTAGTCAATTTTCATTTCATTTTCCGCCTTGACGCGGGCAAAATATCTGAGTGCGGCGAGAACAAGTCTGTCACGATATGATTTTGGGGCGTAGTTCTTCAGACGTTTGGCACATTCAATACCTTTTGCTTCAAGGTTGTAGAATTCTATTCCGTCATTTTCGACGACGGAGATGAGATTGTTTTTAATCAGATAGTCTATGGAATCCTGATAATAAAAAAAATTGATTATTTCTGTGCCGATAGCAATTTCGTAAAGCTGTTCATTTTCTATCGGCTTATTGATTTTATAGAGCAGATAGCAAAGCAGAATATTGATTGTAGGAACATCCTTTATCTCGGTATCTGCGAGCTCTGCCATTTTAAGAATATTTTCTTCCTGCATAATATCACCTTAACAAAAATCGGGGTAATTCAACATATTGGAGAGCAAAGCAATGTTTACTGCCGCTTCCACGCATGGTACAAGCTCCGGAACGCAGCAGGCATTCGTTATATTAAATGCTTCACCCAACGGATTTTTCGTTGGAACCGGAGGCTTCACAGCAACCCTGAGTGTAACGGGCATTCCGGATGAAATACCGCCGAGAACTCCTCCGTGATGATTAGTTTTTGTGAGGATGTATCCGTGTTCATTTACATAGTAATCGTCGTTGTTCTGGCTTCCGGTCATTCTGGCTGCCGAGAATCCTGCACCGAATTCCAGACCGGATACACCTGGAATTGCAAATATAAGCTGAGCAATATTATTTTCAAGACCATCGAAAACAGGGGAGCCTATACCAGCCGGAACATTTACAGCCGCACATTCTATAACTCCGCCAAGAGATTCTCCGGCTTCAGCAGCTTTTCTGATATTCTCAGCCATAGACCAACCTCTGCGGTCGTTGATTACAGGGAAATCCTTGTTTCTCACGCTGAGTACAGCGTCTCTGTTGACATTTACCGGATCAAAGGGATTGTCCTTTGTATTATGTATGCTGAGGATATGAGCTCCTGTATATATGCCTCTTCGCTGAAGAATCTGGGCACAGACTGCTCCGGCGAAGCATATCGGCAGTATAAGACGGTCAGAGAAGCTGACAGAATCTCTTACATCACAGAAGCCTTTATATCTTGCGGCACCTGTATAGTCAGCGTGACCTGTCCGCATAGTAATATTATTATTATCGGAAACAACGGGCTTCGGGGTATTCTGCAAAAAAGCACAGAGTGGCATTCCGGTAGTACGTTCATTAATAACGCCGGACATTATATGCGGCACGGTATTTTCGTAAAGACATCCGTCACCCATAATTTTAGAACTTCTTCTTTTCATGAAGGCGGTGAGTTCTTCAGTATTTATATATTCTCCTGCCGGAAGATTGTCAATTGTTATTCCGATTGCAGGAGCCTGTACTTCTCCGAAGATTGAAATGGAGATTCTGTTATTCCATATTGACGACATCAGCCTTACCTCCGAGCTTTATATAGTCTTTAAAGAATTCGGGATATGATTTTTCAGCAGCTTCTGCACCTCTGATAAGAACTTCTCCGTCAACTGCGGAAGCGGCCACTGCCGCCGCCATAACGATTCTATGGTCGCCAAAGCTTTCAACAGTACCACCGTGCATAGCTGATACAGGATGAATAATCAGACCGTCATCGGTAATTTCTACATTACCGCCGAGTGAGTTTATAAGTGCCGCAGACGTTTCGAGCCTGTCGCTTTCCTTGATTTTAAGCCTTTCTGCATTATAGATAACTGAATCTTCCGATCCGAAAGCTCCGAGAACAGTGAGAATCGGAACAAGGTCAGGAATATCGGAGCAGTCCGCTTTAAAGGATCCTATTTTCCCGTCAGAGCAGACTTCATTTACAATTTCAGTGATTTTTCTGTCACCCTGAACGCTGTTTTCGCTGAGATTTTCGAGCGTAATATCAGCACCAAGAGCGTTAGCAACACAGAAGAACGCCGCCTGTGAGAAATCCCCCTCAATTTTTTCATCATGGGGAGTATATTTCTGACCGCCTTTTATTAAGAAGCTGTTTTCAGTTTCAGTGATGCATATGCCGAATCGTCTGAGGATATCAATGGTAATATCAACGTAGGGACGTGATTCCAGCCGTGACGTGAGAACTATTTCAGAATCCTCGTCAAGAAGCGGAAGAGCGAAAATAAGTCCCGTCACGAACTGAGAGGAGACATTACCTTCTATCTCGTATCTGCCGCCTTTAAGGTTTCCGCCGATGATATATGGCATTTCCTGCGAATGAAAAACAGTACCATTTCTTGAAAGTTCACGCTTGAAAATATCAATCGGACGCTGTGGCAGACGACCTCTGCCTCTGAATATGGCTTCAGTGCCAAGAGCCGCTGCAACGGGTATAATAAATCTCAGGGTAGAGCCGCTTTCATTGCAGTCGATGTCTGCTGTTTCTGGAACGGAAGATATACCTGTTACTGTAACGGTAGAACCGTCAATGATAAAATCAGCACCGAGAGCCGTCATAGCTCCAATAGTAGCTTCAATATCTTTTGACATACTTACGCCAGTGATAACAGATTTTCCCTGTGCGAGTGCTGCACATATCAACGCACGATGTGTACAGCTTTTTGACGCAGGTATCTCAACGGTTCCCGAAAGATGTGAGGGAGTTATGCGTATATCCATTTCAGTCCTCCATAAACTTATTGAATTCTTCCACAGTAACTCTGACTATCTCAGCCTTGCCGATAGTTCTGCACACGATGTAGCTAAGACTGTCTGATTCACGCTTTTTGTCTTTTGAGCAAAACGGAAGCAGTTCGCTCATGGGGATATCCGTACCTGTCGGGAGACTGTAATTCTTGAGACAAGCCTTAAGTCTGCCGGATATTTCAGAATCGCACAGCTTGTCCGTTATAAGGCACATACCAGCGGCAACGCCCATACCATGAGTGAAATCAGTATATTTATACCAGCCCTCTATGGCATGGCCAAGAGTATGACCAAAGTTCAGAATCATACGCTCGCCCCTGTCGAATTCATCGTGTTCAACAACGTCACGCTTAATGTCTATGCAGGTGTATATCATTTCATCCATGACTTCATGGATAGTATCAAGATTGTGGTTTTCGATAAGCTCAAAGAGTTTTTCGTCACGGATCATGCCGTATTTCACAGCTTCTGCCATACCGTCAGAGAGTATTTCCGGAGAGAGAGTTATGAGTGTGTTGCTGTCGCAGATTACCATAGCAGGCTGCTTGAAGGCTCCTACAAGATTTTTTCCGCCCTTTATGTCAATAGCTGTTTTTCCTCCGACAGACGAGTCAATCTGAGCAAGAAGGGTCGTTGGAATCTGTACGAAATCAACACCCCTTAGGTAGGAAGCCGCTGAAAATCCAGTAATATCACCGACAACTCCTCCGCCAAGTGCTATTATAATATCGCTTCGTGTAATATTGTTTTCACAGAGAAAGTCAAGTATCTGACCGAATACAGTAAGATTTTTTGACTGTTCACCGTGAGGGAAGGTGAATATACAACAATCAAATCCGCTGGCTGAAAGTGAGTCAACAACAGTCTGAGCGTATAATCTGCATACGATATCATCTGTAATTATAGCAGCTCTGGACGCTTGTGTAATGCTTCTGATGTATCCGCCGCAACTTTCAAGACTGTTTCTTTCGATGAGTACGTTGTATGGATGGCTTGTGTTTACATGGATTGTTTTCATAGTTCCTCCGTAGAAATGTTTCTGATAAATATTGTTCTTAAGAGCCTGTCCGCTATCCCCGATAAATGCAGGAGATATCAGACAGGCTCAGTTCAGACTGAAAGGAGTCCCGATATATACTTATGTATTATTATCGTTATTGTAAGAAAGCTCAGCATATGGAATATTATTTTTTTCAAGCTCGCTTATAAGCTCCTCCATATATTCAACATAAGCGTTATTATCGGTAATGCGGACGCTCACTATACCCTTTGTGTTGAGAATATCATCGATAAAGTCAGCGATTTCTGTTTTTCCGTTATCGTAGAAGTACTGATTTCCGGTGACAGTGATATCGAAAATTTTTTCAGTCAATTCGTCGGATAAATCAGTATTTTTGTCAACGGTTGTAATCTGAGAGGTATCCACATTTCCGGAAGTTCCTGATGAACCGGAACTGTCACCGCCGCCGTCTTTACCGAAAAAGCCGATATTAAAATGACTCATAAGCCATATCAAAAGGGCGATAATTGCAATCAGAATCAGGAGTGCGATAAAGCAGCCGCTTTTTCTCTTTACAACAACTTTTTCATTTTCGTGATGATGCTTGTGATGTTTTTTTCCAGAGTGCTTGTGAGGTTTTGATTTTGCCATAATTACCATCCTTTCGTTGTGGATTAAGATTCGTTCTGATTTATTCTTGCTGTATTTATGTAAGCACAGTAGAAGCTGGAGTATACATCTCTTACACTGTCAACGGCTCGGTTCACAGTTTTGAAATCTTTGTAAAGAGCCGATGTTCCGTCGTAGATGAGTGCACAGAGTACGACATCCTGTTTATCGAGACCAGCTTTATTAAGAGCGTTTATTATACAGGCAGTAATTTCAGTTTCGGAGAAAATCTCAGCTTCTCCAAGTTTTTTGTCCGAATTATAAATTATAAGTCTGCCTGTCGTATCATATCGTATATCAAGAGTTACAAGCATACCGCTTTCGTAACCAAACAGAGCCTGCTGATTATCTGCAGCGTTTTTGTCGATATTTTCAAGAATACTTTTAAAACGTTCAAGCTGAGCACTTCTGATATCAAGCTCTTCCTGAATAGTATTAAGCCGCTGTTCAGCTTCAAGAGCTTTTTTTTCGGCTTCAGAGGCAGCTGATTTACTGCTGTCCTGAACGTTCATCATAATCCAGAAGAGCATAATCATTATGACATCAAGGAGAGCAGTAAGCTCTATTACAATTCCCTTATTCTTGCGAAATCCGTTCATATCAGTTGATAGAGTTAAGGATTTTCATTACTTCCTGATCTGAATCGGAGGAAACTTTATCCTCTTGAGAAATGCGAGCGTCAGAGTAGATTTCGTCAGACTGGCTGTATTTTATGTTGTGGGAATTGTAAATTTTTTCTGCCTGTCTGAGTGAAGCTTCTGCTGAAATTCTGTTGTGTCTCAGGACATTCTGGTCTGACGACATATTCCTGTCGAGGTAGAGTGCCACATTCTTTTCATTATCTTCTATTCGTGCACTTATGATTCCGTCAAGGAACTTGAAGATAATAGCGAATACAAGTCCCCAGAAGGTTGACGTAAGAGCTCCATAGAAGTTAGCAGTTATATCGGTTGTATCGGAAACAAGCCCAAGAAGAGAGATAACAGTTCCGAGAATACCGAGCAGTGGGAAAATTCCGGTAAGATTTACGAAAACAGGGTAAAGCTTTCCCATATTATTTCTCATAGAAGCCACATCAGATTCACGTAAACCTGATATATCGTTATCAGCCTCAATTCTCGAAAAGTTACCGTCCGGAACGAATACTGTCAGATGAAGCTTGTTATAAAGGCTGTCCGCTGATTTTTTTAGGGAGAGGTAAATAGCAGCTGTCATAACGGCAGCTATAAAAATGATAAGGTCGTATCCCCAGAAGTTCATGAAGATAACCGAAAATATATTTTTCACCAGCATTCCTCCTTATAAATTATTATAGCATATTCACTATAAAAATGCAATAGCTTTTTGAATTTTTTTAAATATTTGCAGAAATTACGACAAAAAGGGCGGAATAATCCGCCCGATAATTTTATGAACCTACAATTGTATTGATTAATCCCTGATAGAGCGGAGCAGATTCGCTTGCGAATTTATATCCGTGTTCGCCGGGATTCTGCACCATCATCACGATGATATAAGAGCCGTTTTCTCCGTAGTTCTCATAATTTCCGAAGTATGTACCAGCACCGTCATCGCTGTTATTCTTCACACATCCAGTAATATAGAGGAAATCACCGAGCCATGTCTCAGCCGTTCCCGTCTTTGCGTAGAGCGTATAACTCTCCGGAACGTAAACACCCAGATTGCTTCCTATAACCTGCATTCCGTCAAGAAGATTCTGCCTGCACTCCTTAGGAATCGAAGCGATAACATCGTTTCCCTTAGGAGCATTGCCGAGCTGTTTTAAAGGATCTCCGGTTGCAACGGTATTCTGAAGAACAAAAGGTCTTACCATATGTCCGAAAACTGCCTCACGTCCGAGAGCCGCAAGATACAGCGGAGAAGTGAGAACATAAGACTGTCCGAATGCCGTTCTGCGGAGGTCGTCCTGACAATATATCTCGATGTTGTTTTCAAGTGCACCGAAGTCACATTCTATATCTGTTACGAAATGGAAGATAGAATCGAGGTCGGAAAGAACAGCGTCAGCTCCTATCTGGTCAAAAGCCTTTGCGAAGTAAATATTGCTGGAATTTATGAAAGCTGATGAAAGAGAACGTTCCATAGGGTAGGAGAAATTAGTATCATGGTCCCAGTTGACAATAGAAGTCCCATCGAATTCCCACTCGCCTTCGTCGGTCAAGGAGTGAACTCCGTGCTTGTCGGAGATGACCTCAGACATGATCTTGAAACATGAACCGGGTTCGTAGTTCTGAAAAGCTTTGTTTCCGAACTCTCCCCATGCAAGTTCCTCATCGTAGTCGGTGGAAGATACAGTTCGTGGGTCGTATGATGGGTAGGAAACCTGTGCAAGAATTGAGCCGTCAGTTCTCATAGCGACACAGGCGCCCTTGATATTATTTGCCTGCATATAGCTGTAAACGGCATTCTGAACGTCGGCGTCGAGCGTGATAGTGATTGAATCTCCCTGCTGTCCGGAAGCGTCAGAAGTGAGCAGAATATCTTCAAAAGCCTTGTCATATCCGGCGGACATTTCTGTAGCGATGTTAGCAAACGAAATGGCATATTCGTCTGCATAAACTCTTTTTCCGTCAGAATCCGAGATAAGCAGACGTCCTTCTGTATCGTAGATATTTCCCTTAACAGAGGCTTTTTCTTTATCGGAAGAAGCATTTTCAGCGGTCGTTTCTGTTGTCTTATCTGTTGCTACTTCGGAAGGAACTGCAGATGTCAGAGAAGCAGTTTCTGAAGCCGGAGAAGTTAAGGATTCAGTTGACGATGCTGAAGAATCTTCACCTGTTCGCTTTTCAACGGTGGAACTGCATGCAACCGCCGTCAAGAGTATAGTATCTGCAAAAATCAGAGCAGCTGCTTTTCTGAGACTGTATGTCAAATTTTATCACCCTTTCGGAAATTTTTCTAATTATAGCACATTTAGACAGATATTGTCAAGCATAGGCAATCTGCATTTAAAAAAGTACTCTCCCTAAGATAACAGAGCTGTCTTAGGGAGAATTTATATATGATATTAACTTGATAAATCAGCTTTTTTGTCAACAATAAGCTTCTGAATAACAGGAATACGGTAAATCGCAAATGCCCCGATGCTGGTGAATATAATTTCCGGAAGCATATATGCACCATTATATACAAGACTATATAGATATGTATTATCCGTTGAAAATCCGTCCCATAGTTTTCCTAAGCTCTTGAAAATGAATGCACCACTTATAAAATGACATATAAATCGTAAAAGCAGAGCAATTACAGTGCCTGATATCCATCCAACAGCCCCTTTGCTTCTGAAAATTCCAGCAAGTCCTATTACAGTATAAGCAAGAATATAGTCAATAAAAATGCACGATATAAGCATGACCGGAGTTAATCCCCATGCAAAAAGACCGTCTGAAATCCCCTGAATAAACTGGAACAAAGCGAAAATAAAAGAAATTTCTATTCCTTTTTTTACACCATGTTTTATACTGTACAGCGATATTGGCAGCATACTCAGCAATGTGACAGCACCTCCCCATGGAAGCCTGTATACCCGTATCATTCCTAAGATTACAGACATAGCAATAACAAGAGCTCCCTCAATATATGGCAGCATTCCGGATCGTTTCATTAAATCTCATCTCCAACTGATTGATATAAATATTATATCAGTTTCTGTAAAAAAATCAAGAGGAAAATATTTTTTTAAAAACTGTTGTTGTTCAGTTGTCAATGATATGTTACACTTAATAAAAGATCATTTGAATGGTTACAATCATTGATAACTCTGTTTCAGAAACTGTACTCACAGAAGTAATCTTGTAATAACAGCAATGAAAAGTTTTGAAAACTGCTAAAACTCAGAGTACCTGAATGGATAACACATAAAGTTGCATACTTTGGAAATCATTATCATTTTATGGCTATAAAATATTTTTTGAAAAATGCAGTATCAAAAGAAATACTGACAAAGCAAGGCTTAGTCAGTATTTCGGATCATTATGCGTTTGTACATATTTAAAATTGAATTGAATCACCTTATGCTGGACGGTACATATGGTGGTGTGAGATTGTGAAGAAAATTTTTCTTACCCGATTATGTTTTTTGTTTTTATCTGTAAGCGTATATCATCGCCTTTAAATTCAAGACAGGTATATGCAGCAACAATCCGTGAAACTACACGTTCATCATAACGACGCTTGATTCCGCTAAAATCAAGATTAGTGCTTATTATCGTTGATTTTCCGCTGTTAAGACGTGTATTGATGATATTGTATATTGTTGCATTATAAAACTGTGTTTCATATTCTGTTCCAAGATCATCAAGAATAAGCAGATCCGTTCCTATTACAAGATCTATCATTTCTGAACTGTGTTCACGGCTGAAATGTTCTTTTTCAATCTTTCTGAGTATGTTGATTGCAGAATCATAGATCACGCTGTATCCTTTTTCAAGAATTCTGTTTGCTGCTGCAAGAGAGAGGTGTGTTTTTCCAAGACCTGTCGGACCAAACATAAAAATGCTTCCGGAATCAGGAGTATAGGTTTCTGCATACTGCATAGTATATTCCAGAATAGACTTCATTGTAAAGTAGTCATCGCCCTTATAATAAGAAAGACTGAAGGTATCAAAGCTGCAAAGTGAAAGATTTGTAGTTTTATTCAATTCATCGGAAGAGAGCTTTCCGCAGAGCTTTTTAAAACAATCGCAGAATCGCCCTTCATAATAACCGGTATCATTGCAGCGTCTGCAATGATATTGAATGTCAAGATAATCTGACGGATAGCCGTTCTGCTCCAGAAGCTTCTTTGACATTTCCTGTGCACCAATATTGTACTGCCGGAGTTCTTCAATTCTGGAGGATACATCAACATCTTTTCTTTTTTCGGAAATAATACGTATAAGCTCACGTCCTGTATTTACAAGAGCCTCGTTTACTTCCTTAATCTGGGGCAGACGAGCATTTATCTCTGCAATTCTCATTTCATTTTCGCTTTCCGCTTTTGCACGCCGGCTTGTCATTATAGACTGTGCCTTATCAAAAATAGAGCTGTCCATTATATATCCTCCAATCAGAACTTGTTGATTACAACTTTATATTTATCAACATCCGAGCTGTCAGATGAGTTGCGTGTAGATTTTTTATTCATTTTATAATCCTGTTCTGCATCTCTTACGTTTTTAACAGTAGTATAGCCACTCTGCTTCCAGCTAAGAAGAATTTTATTGATATAATCAAAAGAAAGCTTGTTGATCTGCTCGATTGTTTTTTCATAAGCATAACCGATAAGCTCAGGACTGAACCCTTCACTCTGCCACTGGGAAATAAATTCACCCTGTTTTGTAGTAGGACGGCGGTTCATTTCAAATTTTTTCATTATAATTCCAGTGAAATCATTGAACTGAGTGAGGCGTTGTACTTCTTCCTGTGCAGATTCAAGCGAATTGATTTCATTTTCTGCCCAGCTGCAGGCAATTTTCTCTATGTATCCTGAATTTGTTTTGTCGATATTAATACAATACTGAATCAGTATAAGTATGACTTCTTTTTTCAGACCTAGATAATTGTACATCCATATCAGCGAATTCTGTTGTGTATGATTGAGAGTTCCGAGTAAGAATTCTACTATCTTGAACAGCTCTGAAATATCAGATGATGAATTTATGATGTCAGATATTTCAGACGGCTTGAGTACTTGCTTCTGTCTGGGAGTATTATTTTTATTAATATCCGGTGACAGCTCATCTGAAACATCAGATTGCACCGGAATATGTGCAGAAGTATTCTGATAATCCTTGCTGCCGAGAACATTGACTTGCTGCCAAAACATTACAGAATCGGTAACATCTGACAGGGGAACACCAGTATTGCGTGAAATTTCTTCATCAGTAATCATTCTTCCCGAATACCTCAGAATATAAAGAAGAACTTTGATCTGATCTGAAGTTGCAAGCTTGAGAAAATTATCGGCAACAACATGAGGAACACCGAACATCGTTCCCCAGACACCGCTGTTTATCAAAAATTCCAAATAAACATCCTCCCGAAAATAACTTTAAATATTATTATAACATATTATCAGGATAATGTCACCATGACAAATTGCACAATCAGTATTGTGATTTATTGTGTATATTCACGATATTTCTTTTAGAAAGGTGTCGATTCATACATTTTCCGTAATTTTTCTATTGCCTTCTTTTCAAGTCGTGAAACATAAGAACGTGATATACCAAGTTTTTCTGCTGTTTCATTTTGTGTATGAGGGATGTTCCCATACAGACCATAGCGAAATATAATAATCTCCATCTCTCTTTTATCGAGACATTTTCCAAGAAAACGATACAGCTGACGTGAACGGATAAGCATATCAACTTGTTCGTGAATATCAGTACCATCGTCAAGAAGATCCATCAGTGTAAGAGAGTTACCATCTTTATCTGTATCAACCGGCTCATCCATGTGAACTTCTCCTGAACTTTTTCTTGCAGCTCTGAAATTCATCAGTATTTCATTCTCAATACATCTACTTGCGTATGTAGCAAATCGTGCACCTTTAGAATAATCGAAAGTCGAAACAGCCTTTATCAGACCAACCGTTCCTATGGAAATAAGCTCATCCTGATCAGAAATATTATTGGAATATTTTTTTACAATATGTGCAACAAGTCTCAGATTGTGTTCAATAAGCTTATTCCTTGCATCCTTGTCTCCACTTGATACCATAATGAAATATGCTTCCTCTTCCTTTTTTGAAAGCGGTTTTGGAAAAACAGCATTATTGTCGATATGAAGGGCGAAAAAGAATATATTTCTTAGAAATTCAAGCACCATAAAGTACACCTCCGAAAAAATTTATATATTAGTATGTAAGAATGCTTGAACAATATTCTATATGAATTACAACGAAATCTGAGAAAAATAAAAGAAAAAACAATTTTAACATATTGACGTTCAGGAAGAAATATTATATAATAATAATAAGCGGAATTTTTCAGTGGTTATTTTCCGCAGACTGCACGAAAGAATAGTATCGTGCTGTGCAATAACTTGGAAGAAGTGATAAATTGAGGAATATGGTATCAGCTTCTGTGCTCAGTGCAGATATGCTCAACCTTAAAGAGGAAATAAAAAGGATTGAAACCAGCGGTATAGAAATGCTCCATTTTGATGTAATGGATGGTATTTTCGTAGATAATATCTCTTACGGACTTCCTGTTTTGGAACAGGTACGCAAAACAACCAATCTGATTCTTGACGTTCATCTGATGATTACAGATCCGCTCAGGTATGTTAACCGTTTCGCAGAATGTGGTGCTGATTATATTTCGTTTCATATTGAAAGTGAAAGTGATACATCAGAGACTCTCAGAACAATAAGGAAATCCGGAGTAAAAACTGCACTTGCAATCAAACCGGCAACACCGGCAGAAGCAGTCTTTGAATATCTTGATCAGCTTGATATGGTTCTTGTCATGACAGTTGAGCCAGGCTTCGGCGGACAAAGCTTTATTCCAGAAACTGTTGAAAAGATCCGTATTATCCGTAAAAAAATCAATTCAATGGAACTTGATATCAGAGTTGAAGTCGATGGAGGAATAAATGATTCTACGTCTGGTATAGTTCTCAATGCGGGAGCTGATACTCTTGTATCAGGAAGCTATCTGTTCAAATCAGAAAATATGGGCGAGGCTGCCAGAAAGCTCAGGTGCTTGGGAATATGACAAAAACTGCCAGAAAAGAGCGCTTTATATGGCTTGACATAATGATAACACTTGTCGCTCTGGAGCTTATGTCCTGTTTCTATTACGGTATGCGTTCAGCAGTTCTCGGAGGAATATGTATTGTCGTTTCACTTATTACGGAAATGATATGTCTGCGTCTTATGAGCAGACGATTTACCGCTGATGATCTGACGTGTACATCTGACGCCCTTATTATTGCACTGATAATGCCAGCTACAATGGATTACAAAATTGTTGCCATTGCTTGTATTTTCGCAGTAGTTGCTGCAAAAAATGTTTTTGGTGGACGAAAGAACATTATCTTCTCACCCGCAGCTGCAGCATATATATTTGTGCTGACTTCGTGGGAAAAGATGCTCCTTCTCTATCCGGAACCCCATGCTAAAACAGGTATTTTTGATGAACCAGAAGGGCTTGTCAATTCAGTTTCCTATGTTTACAATACAACCGGAAAAATGAATCATACTGATTTTGAACTACTTATGGGAAATTTCAGCGGACCTGCTGGTTCGGTAAGTATTCTGATGCTCCTCATAGCGGCTGTAATGCTCATTCTACGCAAGGATATCTCAGCAGGAGCCTTTATGGGAACAATAATCGGAACTGCTTTTCTTAGCTATATTGTTCCGGCATCACCAACAGCAAAAATTGGCTATAATTTCGTCACGAATATGGTGATTTTTGCTGCTGTATATATTATATCCGACCGCAGAATCGCACCCAAAAGGCAATATTATGCCTTTTTCTACGGATTATTTATTGCTGTATTTTCTTATGTGATAGTAATAACAACAGGAAAGGAAAACGCAATTGTAATAGTTTCAGTTCTTTTTACACCTGTGTCTCTTGGCATCAAAAATCTTGAAAAGAAAATTGATCTGGCACGTAGTGAGGCATCTGAATATGCAACTGTAAATATCAGTACAGATGCTAAATATGATGATGAATCCGAAATTGTTGAGAAAATGGAGGATATCAGTCATGAATAAGAAGAAATCTTCGATTTTCAGCGGTATGCTCGGAAATAATATTGTATTGTCATCTCTTATGGTAGTTTCTCCAGTCATAATCTGTGGAGATACACTTAAAAATGCAGCTGCACTCGTTTATGCTTTCAGTGCAATAACTTTTCTTTCGGTAATGATATCCTCGTTTGTACCGACCAAACTCTCATATACAGTAAAAATAATTATCTATGCCATTATCTCATCCTTCGTATATATTCCAGTCAAACTGGCGGCTCAGGAATTCTTTCCGGGTGCTGTCGAGAGAATAGGTATATATTTTCCGCTTTTAGCTGTAAATTCACTTATTATATTCCGCTCCGAAGCAGAACTATACAAACTTCCGAAAGATCACATGATTGTCAAACTTATATTTTATATCCTTGGCTTTGACGCAGTCATGATCGCAACAGGATTTGTTCGTGAGCTTTTTGCATACGGAACAATCAACGGCAGAATTGTTGATGTAAATACTCCGGTTATCGGACTTGCACAGCCATTCGGAGGATTTATTTTCCTCGGATTGTTCTGCGGTTTATACCGATGTATACGTTCTGCTGTCATAAACAAAAAAGAAGATATAAGGAGTGATGCTGATGTTTCTTGTAAATGATCTGATAGCACTGCTTGCTACTAATCTCATACTTACTCAGGCACTGGGAACAAGTACACTCTTTATTGCCGCAGGAAGCAGAAAAAATCTTGTCGGAACTGCCTTCATGATTACGATTTTTACGTTTGCAGGTTCTGTTTCAGCATATTTGGCAGATAAACTGCTTCCAGAAAAATATTCTGATTTTAAACTGCTGATTTATGTAATCAGCATAAGTATGTTATATGTAATTATTCTTTCTGCACTATATTTTATCAGCAGAAATAATTTTGAAAATTCAAGAAAATATATTCATTTGTCGGTATTTAACTGTGCTGTTATGGGAACTCTTCTGACAGTAAGCGGAAGAGCTTCAGAAAATACATCCATATTGAAATATATGGCAGCGGGACTTGAAGCAGGAACAGGCTTTATTATTTCTGCTCTTATCCTTACAGCAGCTTACAGAAAGCTGAATTCAGCAAATGTTCCGGCTGCTTTCAGAGGTTTTCCAGCAATGATGATTTATCTTGGAATTATATCAATGGCAGTTTATTCCCTTATATAAATAAATACGGAAAAACTGAAATAGGAGACAAAAATGAAATTCAAAAATAAAGGAAGGAAAATATATAAGACCAAAGAAAAAAATTATTACGGTAAATCTGGTGCCGGCAAAGCTTTTTCTGTTGGTCTTACTATATTACTTATAGGTGGTCTGGGATTCATTGGTTACAGTGTGGCTGAACCACTCGTCAATTACACCAAGAAGAAAGGCGATAAGGACGCAGTATCCTCCACGTCAGCTGTTGCTACCTCTGAATCCGATTCTGCAACAACTCCTGCTGAGGCGGCAACTGGAATAACTCCTCCTCAGGGAATAAATTTCGAAGGCTACAAAGGTGCTTCACTTAAACCGACTGATCTAATCAGTGCCGAAGCACTTGAGCTTGCTATCGACAGGCTTCCAACCGGACAGGGGATAGAATATCTTGCTGTACCTCTTAAAGTAAGCGGAGGTGCTGTCTACTATTCAAGTGAAGTATTCTATGCTTTACCGGCAAGAGCACTTCCTCAGACACTTTCAACCGAACAGATAATAACAGCAATAGAAAATGCGGGATACAAGCCGGCGGCTATCGTAAGTATCTTTGAAGACAATCTTCTTCCTGTTACGGACGGAAGCTGCGGATACAGAACCTATATCAGCGATCAGCAATGGATTGACAACGACGTGTCTTCCGGCGGAAAGCCATGGGCTTCCCCATATTCAGAGCTTGCCGTAAGCTATAACGCTGATATCGTAAGCGAACTCTCATCCGCAGGTTTCCAGAAAATAATATGCAGTGACCTTGTTTTCCCACGATTCCGTCAGAGTGATCTTGATATACTTGATCCAGAGCTTTCTACTCCTGCAAGATCAATGAAAATGACAGCAGCAGCCAATATGCTAAACGATAGAATCCTTCAGAACGGTTCTTCCATGTTTATCGAGGTTTCAGCCGCAGATATAATTATGGAAAACGATGATATACTGCAGCCCATGCTTCTTAATGTCAATAATGTTGTACTCGACGTGAATATTGACGAACTGAGCAGCGGAGTTCATACAGCAGATACTGTATACGATTTTTCAGGAACCGTTTCAGAAAAAGCTGAAAAAGCAATAGGCATGGTTGAAAGTGATCTGTCTGAATTCAATGTTATAATAAGAATGTCCGGCGATTCATGCTCAATGATGGACTTCGTTGAAGCACGGGATACACTTGTAAAAAAAGGCTATGAATCATTTATATTAGGATGATCATTAAATCCGGAATATCCGGAGAATGGAGAGAAAAATGGCAGAGATTTTTAAAGTATCATTACAGAAGGTAATAGATGAATTCAAACTTGAAATCATTTATATACATAAGGATGCAAATGATCTCATGATTGACGAAAATGATGTAAACAGACCTGGTCTGCAACTTATGGGATTTTATGAGTATTTTAATCCAGAACGTATTCAGATTATCGGAAAAATGGAATATGCTTATCTTTCGACTATTGACGAGAAAACAAGACGTGAAAGACTGCAGCTCCTTTTTGCCCAGAGAATTCCAGCACTTATTATTACACGAGAACTGCCATACTTTGCAGAAATGCTTGAGCTCGCCAAGGAATATGATGTACCGCTTCTCAGAAGCAAGGAAAGTACCTCTAATTTTATGTCGGGACTTATAGCATTCCTTAATCTTACACTTGCACCAAGAATCACACGTCATGGAGTTCTTATTGAAATTTACGGTGAAGGTGTATTCATCACCGGAGAATCCGGCGTAGGTAAGAGCGAAACGGCTATCGAGCTTGTAAAAAGAGGACATCGTCTCGTAGCTGATGACGCAGTAGAAATCAGAAAGGTTTCAAATATAAGTCTTGTCGGAAGCTCGCCGGATAACATCAGACATTTCCTTGAACTTCGCGGTATCGGAATTATCAATGCACGACGTCTTTTCGGTATCGGTGCAGTAAAAATGACAGAGAAGCTTGATCTTGTCGTTGAACTTGAACAATGGAATCCTGAAAAGGTATACGATCGCATGGGAGTTGATACTGAATATGTTTCATTGCTCGGAGTAAAAATACCGTCTCTTACAATTCCAGTAAAACCCGGACGTAACCTTGCAGTTATTCTTGAAGTAGCTGCCATGAACAACAGACAGAAGAAAATGGGATATAATGCAGCCCAAGAGCTTCTTAACCGTCTTGGTATGGAATCCGATGCAAAGGAAGTTGTACGCGATTACGAGGCATTCTGATGCCAGATTCTTACATATGCCGGCAAACAGTAATTTCTGATATTGATTCTGATGCCGGCAATTATATACCTCAGGGGGAACATAATGATTAATTTAGATGAACTGACCAGGCTCTGCGAAAAACTCGGCTGCCGAATAATACCTGAATGTCCACTGAGCGAATATGTTACATTTCGCTTCGGAGGATGCTGCCGTGCTCTTATCAGTATTAATTCGGCACAGTCAGCAGCTGAACTCATTAGTTATATGAGGGATAAAACAATCCGCTATGACATTATCGGCAGAGGAAGCAATATTATTGTTGACGATAATGGTTTTGATGGTGTAATACTTCTTTTTGGCAGTGATTTTGCTTCTATTGAAATTAATGAAAATATTATTCGCTGTGATGCCGGAGCACTTCTTGCCTCAGCCTGCGTTCACGCTCAGCAATCAGGGTTAAGTGGAATGGAAAATCTTTTCGGTATTCCCGGAACTGTTGGCGGTGCACTCTTCATGAATGCTGGTGCATACGGTACTGAAATGAATGATATCGTTATCTCGGCAGAATATCTTGATGAGGATGGAAAAATCCGTACAATAAGCAGAGAAGAAATGAAGCTTTCATACCGCAATAGTATTTTTTCAGACAGATCCTGTGCTATTCTTTCAGTCACAATGCAGCTTGAAAACGGCGATCCTGATGAGATAAAAAAAGCAATGAACGAATGTATGGCTAAACGAAGTGCTAAACAGCCTCTTGAATATCCAAGTGCCGGAAGTACTTTCAAGCGTCCGGAAGGAAGCTACGCTTCTCTTCTGATTGATCAGTGTGGTCTTAAGGGAATGCGTTGCGGTGGTGCTATGGTCAGCGAAAAACACAGTGGATTTGTTATTAATCTCGGATACGCAACCTGTAACGATGTTCTTGAGTTATGCTCAGAAATTCAGAAGATTGTAAAGGATAAAACAGGGTATATACTTGAACTTGAACCAGTTATTCTCAAATAAATTCAATGAAACGGAGACAGTTATGCAGCTTTTGATAGTTACAGGAATGTCCGGTGCTGGAAAATCAAGCGTTATGGACGTAATGGAGGATATAGGGTATTACTGCATTGATAACATTCCTCCAAAGCTTATTTCAAGATTTGTCGATCTTTGCCGCCAGTCAGAAAGTGCTATAACAAAAGTCGCTGTTGCGGTAGATATCCGAACAGGTGATATGTTTGCAGAAATTTTCCACTCATGGCAGAAGCTTAAATCGGATTCTGATGTTGACGTAAAAGTACTCTTTATTGATGCAAATCAGCGTGTACTTATCAATAGATATAAGGAAACTCGCCGTAAACATCCGCTGCAGGAAAAATTTAACGGAAATATAAGCTATGCTATTGAATATGAAAATAACCAGCTTTCTCAGTTAAGAGAGATTGCTGACTTCTATATAGATACAACTGAATTAGCATCTGCTCAGCTAAAGGAACATATAAAGTCAATGTTCCTTGAAAGAAACTCTGACTCTTTGCTTATTCAGATGATGTCATTTGGCTTTAAATATGGTATGCCAACCGACTGTGATCTTGTATTTGACG
Source organism: Ruminococcus sp. (assembly GCA_017516465.1). Classification (GTDB taxonomy): domain Bacteria; phylum Bacillota; class Clostridia; order Oscillospirales; family Ruminococcaceae; genus Ruminococcus. Next base: position 17,317 of record JAFXCR010000055.1, on the reverse strand, counting down.
TAAGATGTCTGCCTAACCCATATTATGTGGATGAACTGCGGCCACGCACCGGATGTGAACAGTCTGTACGCGATTACGTTATGGGATTTCCGCAGTCACAGGAACTTTTTTCAAAGCTTGCAGATCTGATAGACTATCTTATACCTCTTTATGTTCAGGAGGGGAAAAGCCAGCTTGTTGTGGGCTTCGGCTGTACCGGAGGAAAACACCGTTCCATTACATTTGCAGAGCTTATGGCTAAGCACCTGGGCGAAAAGGATTACAGAGTTCAGAAATATCACCGTGATATAACTAAAGACAGAAAATTCTGATGTTCAAAACATATGACAGGAGTGAATAAAAATATCTTTTTCAAATGAAGTAAGAAAAGAGATCTGTTCCGGAATTAACGACAAGGATAAACAGTTTGCTTGTCTTTACGGAATGCTGTTATTTTGCCGTATACTCACTCCCGAAAGAATCTGCTTCCAGACGGAAAGCAGAATATCTTCGGATATTTTCAGTTCTCTTTTTGAAAAGGTCTTTCATTGTCGTATATCATGCGGCATGAATGAGAGAAAAGTCGGAGCTATTCTGTATTATTATGATACTGAGGACGCTGAACTGATTAGAAGAGTATTTGAAAAGTATAGAATAACAAGTCCGGAGAGGACTATCAATTCCGAGATTATTGCTACAAATAGTCTCGGAGTTTTTACAGCCGGAGTTTTTCTTGCCTGCGGAAGTGTCAATGATCCATCCAAGGAATATCATCTTGAATTTACCGTTCCGCAGGAAAGACTATCGCATGAACTATCAGTTCTTCTTGGTGATATAAGTGTATCAGCAAGAACTGTAATCCGCAGGGGACAGCATATTGTTTACATCAAGGAAAGCGAATCTATTGAAGATGTACTCACATTCATCGGAGCACAGCAGTGTACTCTGGAACTTATGAATGTGAAAATCTGGAAAGATGTACGAAACAAGGCAAACCGTATCGCAAATTGTGATTCTGCAAATATTGATAAAGTTGTAAAGGCTGCCATGAAACAAATCGAAGATATTCGGCTTATACAGCAGACTTCTGGTCTTGATTCATTATCTCAGGAGCTTCGTGAAATTGCAGAAATACGTCTTGAAAATAACGATATGAGTCTTCAGGAGATAGGGGAGAGTCTTTCTGTACCTATCAGCCGTTCAGGAGTAAATCATCGTTTCAAAAAGCTTGCAGCGATGGCAGACGAAATACGCAGCAGAGGTAAAAACGATGGTACAGAATAACTTTGTCAACCTTCATGTCCACACTGAATACAGTCTTCTTGACGGTGCCTGCCGAATCAGGGATCTTATAAAATATGTAAAGAAAATGGGGCAGACTGCCGTTGCAATAACAGATCACGGCAATATGTACGGAGCCGTTGAATTCCGGAATGAAGCTGTAAAAGAAGGGATAAAGCCTATAATCGGATGTGAGGTATATGTTGCTCCACGTTCAAGATTTGATAAGGAAGCCGGTATAGATCAGCATCCGTATCATCTTGTTCTGCTCTGCGAAAACAACGAAGGATACCGTAATCTTGTAAAGCTTGTGTCAGCTGCCGGAATAGACGGCTTCTACAACCGTCCGAGAGTAGATAAAGAACTGCTTCGTAAGCATCATAAAGGACTTATATGTCTTTCTGCCTGTCTTGCCGGAGAGATCCCTAAACTTCTTTCAGACGGAAATTATATCGGTGCAAAGGAAGCAGCTCTGACATATCTTGAAATCTTCGGTGAGAATAATTTCTTTATTGAGATACAGAATCATAGTCTTGAAGATGAACTGAAAAATCTTCCTTTGCTTTATAAGCTTTCCGAAGAAACGGGAATCCCGCTTGTTGCCACAAATGACTGTCACTATGTCCGCAGAGAAGACAGCAGAATTCAGGAAATACTTGTCTGTGTGCAGACAGGAAGAATTCTTGGCGAACCGGGCGGACTCAGCTTTGATACAGATGAATTCTATGTCAAATCAGCAGAAGAAATGCGTTCTCTTTTCAAAGGTCATGAGGAAGCGGTTTCGATTACCGCAGAAATTGCAGAAAGATGCAATGTAGAATTTGAATTCGGAAATATAAAGCTCCCGAAATTCACCATAGAGGGAGTTTCTGATAATAATGAATATTTCCGTCAGCTTTGTCTGAACGGAATGTATGATCTGTATGGTCCAGAGCCGTCATCCGAAGTACAGGAACGAATGGAATACGAGATTTCTGTAATAACAAAAATGGGATATACCGATTATTTTCTTATCGTGTGGGACTTCATCCGTTACGCCAGAACGAATAATATTCCTGTCGGTCCCGGACGTGGTTCAGGTGCCGGAAGTCTCTGTGCCTATTGCATAGGCATAACTGGTATAGATCCGATGAAATATAATCTGCTCTTTGAACGTTTTCTTAATCCGGAACGTGTAAGTATGCCGGATTTTGATATAGATTTCTGTATTGAAGGACGTCAGAGAGTAAAGGATTATGTTGTTCAGAAGTACGGAAAGGAATATGTTTCCGAAATTATTGCATTCGATACATTTAAGGCAAGGGCGGCAGTCCGTGATGTCGGACGTGTACTTAATCTGCCTTATCAGCTTTGTGATAAGGTTGCAAAGCTTATAGATCCGAAGTCGAAGCTGGAGGAAGCAATAAGCCAGTCTGAGGAGCTTTCCCAGCTGTATCGTACAGACAGGTCAGTGAAAAAGCTTCTTGATGTTGCCGGACAGCTTGAAGGTATGCCAAGACATACATCAACCCATGCGGCAGGAGTTGTAATTTCCGCCGTTCCTCTTGATGATCTTGTACCATTGCAGAAGAATGATGATACAGTTATCACTCAATACACGATGACTATTCTTGAATCACTCGGACTTCTGAAAATGGATTTTCTTGGTCTGCGTAACCTCACTATAATACGTGATTGCGTAAATGAAATACACAAAACAGAACCAAAATTCGATATATCTTCAATTCCTCTTGATGATTCAGCCGTGTATGATATGATGTCTGACGGTAATACATCCGGAATTTTCCAGTTTGAAAGTGCCGGCATGACGCGATGGCTTACCGAAATGAAACCGGAAAGGCTTGAAGATCTTATTGTTATAATCTCGCTTTATCGTCCCGGACCGATGAAGTCGATTCCGGTTTACATCGAAAATAAAAAGTATCCTGATAAAGCTGTATACAAACACCCGATGCTGAAGGAGATTCTTGAAGAAACTTATGGCGTCATGGTATATCAGGAGCAGGTAATGGAAATCTGCCGGAAGCTTGCCGGATATTCCTACGGTCATGCTGATATTGTACGACGTGCAATGGCAAAAAAGAAACACGATGTCATGCTGATGGAACGTGAAAGCTTTATAAAAGGTGCCAGTGAAAACGGTATATCCGAAAAAACAGCAGATTCAATCTTTGATGAGATGGTAAGCTTTGCATCGTATGCGTTCAATAAATCACACGCTGCTGCATATGCTTATCTGTCGTATCAGACAGCTTATCTGAAATGTCATTATAAAGGAATATACATGGCGGCTCTGATGTCAAGCATTATGTCAGGAGCTGGAAAGCTTACTGAATATATTTCTTCATGCCGCAGTTCGGGAATCAATATCCTTCCGCCTGATATCAACAAAAGCGTAAAAGGATTCCGGTTTGAAAACGAAAAGATGTATTTCGGACTTCTTGCGATAAAGAATATCGGTGCTGGACTTGCAGAAAAAATTATTTCAGAACGAAAGCTTAACGGAAACTTCCATGGATTACAGGATTTCTGTGAACGTATAGGAGGAAGGGAGCTTAATAAAAAAGCTCTTGAAAACCTCATAAAAGCCGGATCTTTTGATAATCTCGGACTTAACCGACGTCAGATGCTTGAATATTACGAAACAATACTTGAGGATTGCAACAGCAGTTCAAGAAGCATGATTGAAGGACAGCTTAATTTTATAGAGATACCTGATTCTCAGGATACAGGATTTCGAATTCCTTCTCTGCCAGAACACGAAAGGAGAAAGCTTCTGTCAATGGAAAAGGAAGCTGCCGGTATGTATCTTTCCGGAAGTCCTCTCGATGATTACAGATATATTGCTTCTCTTATGCACACAAAAAATATAGGCACACTTGTATCTGATGAGGCTACTGTCAGAGACGGTGAACAGGTAAAACTTCTATGTACGCTTCAAAGTGTTAAAAAACATATTACAAAGAAAAACGATCAGATGTGCTTTATCACGGCGGCTGACGAGACCGGAGAAATAGAAGGAGTTGTTTTTCCTGATCTGTATTCCGTTATTGCATCACGTCTTACCGAGGATAATATTCTGCTTCTTAACGGAAAAATCTCTGTAAAAGACGAGAGCGTATCAATCGTATGTACATCGGCAGCAGGTGAGGACGAGTTCTTAAGTCTGACGGAAAACATGAAGCTATGTATCAAACTGAAATCATCTGAAATCAACACTGCCGATCAGCTTACTGAGCTTTGCAGCCGTTTCAGGGGAAACACACCTGTATGTTTTTATTTTACAGATTTCAAAAAAATGGTTATGCCTAAGAAGCGTCTGAATATCTATATATCAAATGAAAGCTTCAATGCTATTTCTGGTATTTTTGACGAATCACAAATCGGTCTGATACAATAAAAAATTATAGTTTTTCAGATAATATTAAAATTTATAAAAGAACACTTGACTTTTTTTGAAATATGTAGTAAAATATAAATGTATGGAATTATGTTACGGAGTTCAATACCGTAAATTAAAAATAAATGCCCAAGAGCAGAATGGAGAATATGTATGATAAAAAAAATCGGTGTTTTGACAAGTGGCGGTGACGCACCGGGAATGAATGCTGCTATAAGAGCCGTTGTAAGAACAGCTCTCAGCAAGGGTATGGAGGTTTACGGCGTTCATAAGGGTTACGTTGGTCTTATTAACGGTAATATTGTAAAGATGGACGAACGAAGTGTTTCTGATATCATTCATAATGGTGGAACTATCCTTTCAACAGCAAGATGCCCTGAGTTCAGAACAGAAGAGGGTGTAGAACTCGCAAGAAAGAGATGTGAGGAAATGGGGATTGAAGGTCTTGTTGTTATTGGCGGGGATGGTTCATTCAGAGGTGCCGCAGATCTTTCTGCAAAGGGAGTTCTCTGTATTGGTATCCCTGGTACAATTGATAACGATATTGCCTGCACTGACTATACAATCGGTTTTGACACAGCTATGAACACAGCTATGGAGCTTATGGACAAGCTTCGTGACACATCACAGTCTCATGACAGATGCTCTGTTGTAGAAGTAATGGGTAGAAACGCTGGTCATATCGCAGTAAATACAGGTATCGGATGTGGTGCGACAGATATCATTACTGTTGAAGCACCTTACGATCTTGATGCTATTGCAAAATCAATGCTTGAAAAGAAAGCAAAGGGTAAACAGTATTTCGTAGTTGTCGTTTCTGAGGGTGTTGGTCATACAGAGGAAATAGCAAAGGTTCTTCAGGAAAAAACTCAAATTGAAACAAGAGCTACAATTCTTGGTCACGTTCAGAGAGGTGGATCTCCTACTCTCAGAGACAGAGTAGAAGCTACAAGAATGGGCTACTATGCTGTTGAGCTGCTTGAACAGGGTATAGGTAATCGTGTTGTTGGAATTAAGGACAGCAAAATTGTTGATTACGATATTCAGGAAGCTCTCGCTATGAAAAAAACTTATGACTCACATCTTCATAGAATTGCTGAGGAAATTGCATTCTAAGTTAATTATATATAATAATCAAGGCATCTGCTTATTTATCAGCAGATGCCTTTTTTCAGAACTCAGTTATTATTTTTCTTGCTGAAAGCTCAGATGCGTAATTCCATGACTGTATCCTGTCTCCATTGTAAAAATATCGTATTTTTTGCTGATGATGTTCATCGTTGCAGGTATCCACTATAATAAGCTTGATCTTCATTTTTTCCGGTATCAAAGCTTTTATGTAGACGCTAACGTTCTGGCCAGGATGAACATTCTCCTTAAGTTCTGCGAGACCGGCAAGATTTGGTGCAAGTTCTACAAAAACACCATATTCTTCGATAGATCTGACTATTCCTGACACTGTCTCACCCGCATGAAAATCAGCTGCATTTTCATCCCATGTTCCTAACAGTTCCTTATGACTGAGACAGATTCTGTTGTTGTCGTTGGAACGTACAATTGCTTTTATATACTGTCCAGTTGAGAAACGATCAGAAGGATGTGAAATTCTTGATACAGAAATTGCATCAATCGGGATAAGCGATGGCACTCCGCACCCAATGTCTACGAAGCATCCGAATTGCTCCAAATGAGTTATTCTTGCGTCAATAATATCACCGGAACTTAAATTTCTGATATAGTTAGCTATACATTTTTCCTGTACTTCTCTTCTTGACAGTATAGCAGTAATTTTACCCGAGACGCTTTCCCTCACATCCTTTACTATAAAACATACTGGCTTATTTACCCGAGATATGAGAGCAATATCACGTGTTTTTCCTTCTGAAATTCCTACTGCTCCATCTTCTCTTGGAATAAAGCCTTTTCCACATGGGAGATCAACAATAAGGTTATGCGAACTGTCACATACTGAAACCCGTGCCTCTAGAATAATATCCTTATTCATAGCCTCCCTGAGTCCATCAGCAGAAGAAATAAATCTTGAATTCTGATCAGATGCGTATAACGAACCTTCTGGTTTATAGATCATGTTTATACCTCCGTAATCTCTGTTGCCTTGATACTTCATTTTATGCAGATCTGAAACAGAATAGAACATCATGATCCTGAGTGGATATTCAGTCCTCCCATTGCATTAAAAACCGACTTCACATCAGAAATATTGTCACTTTCACATATAACATACGCTATTGTTGTTCTGCTTCTGAATAACTCTGGTACTACATCCTCACTTGCCGGAGATTCTATGACAGCAGTTAAATAATTGAATGTTGTAACAGCAGTAGGAATTATTGTATATAGTGTTCCATTTCTTAATTTCATACTTTCTTCTGAACGTTTATTATAGATAATTCCTGTTCTGTGAATTCCACTTATACTCTCTTTTATTCTATGAAGCGACGCTTCTGCAAGCTCAGGAGCTTCAAATTCAGCCGATACTCTTGATATCATTATACATTTTCCTTTCAAATTTTAGTAGAGTTCAATATGTTTTATTGGGGGTTTTTATTATTTTTACACAAACTCAAAAAAATATACTCTATAAATATTGATTTTATAAAGAATTTAGGGTATAATTAAAAATACACGATTTATTACTGTATTAATTTAGGAGGAACTCTCATGGATGTCAGACCTGGCGATATATTAACAATGAAAAAAAATCATCCATGCGGCTCAAATGAAATGTACGTTATCCGTTCCGGTATGGATTTCCGGCTTCGCTGCACGGGATGCTCCAGAGAATTTATGATTCCGAGAAATAAAATCGAAAAAAATATTAAGAAAATAAAGCATCAGGATGAAGATATTTCCGGAACGATGCAAAAAAAGAAAATCAAGGAGAAGCCTGATGTTTGAAAAACTTGCAGTTATGGCAGAAAAATACAATGAGATCAGCGAAAAGCTTTCGGATCCCAGCATAGTCAACGACAATAAGCTGTATACTCAGCTTATGAAGGATTACAAGAATATGACACCTATCATTGAAAAATACAATGAATACCAGAAGGCACGTTCAGCCTTCAATGATGCAAAGGAAATGCTTGATGAAGGGATTTACGACAGAGAAATGAAGGAACTTGCTCAGGCTGAGCTTGAGGAATCAAAGGAAGATATGGAACGTGTCGCTCAAGAACTAAAAATTTTGCTACTTCCCAAAGATCCTAATGATGATAAAAACGTTATCATTGAAATCAGAGGCGGTGCAGGCGGTGAAGAAGCTTCGCTTTTTGCTAACTCACTTTATCGTATGTACACAATGTACGCTGAAGCGAGAGGATGGAAGCAGGAAATTCTTTCAGCTAATCCTACTGAACTCGGTGGATTCAAGGAAATCAGTTTTTCAATTGAAGGCAGCGGTGCATACTCACGCCTTAAATACGAAAGTGGTGTTCATCGTGTACAGAGAGTTCCTGAAACCGAATCACAAGGACGTATTCATACCTCAACTGTTACGGTAGCCGTTCTTGTTGAGGCTGATGAAATTGAACTTGAAATAAATCCTACCGATCTCAAAATTGACTATTTCCGTGCAAGCGGTGCAGGCGGCCAGCATATCAACAAAACTGAATCAGCAGTAAGAATAACCTATCTCCCTACAAATGTAGTCGTTGAATGTCAGGATGAAAGAAGTCAGCACAAAAATAAGGATAAGGCAATGAAGATTCTCCGTTCACGCATATATGAAGCTATGCAGGAAGAACACGATGCCAAAATAGCATCTGAAAGACGAATGCAGGTTGGAACAGGTGACCGTTCTGAAAGAATCAGAACATATAATTATCCTCAGGGACGTCTTACTGACCACAGAATAGGACTTACAATTTATCGTCTTGAGGATATTCTTAACGGAAATCTTGATGAAGTATTTGATGCACTTGCAACAGCAGATCAGGCGGCAAAGCTTGCAAGTCAGGAAGCGTAAAAAATTATGGAAACTATATTACTTGAAGACTGTGAAGCTGATCTTATTAAAGCAGCTGATATTATAAGAGGAGGAGGTATAGTCGGTATCCCTACCGAAACTGTATACGGTCTCGGAGCTGATGCCTCCAATCCGGAAGCAGTAAAAAGTATATTCAATGCCAAGAATAGACCGGCAGATAATCCTCTTATCGTGCATCTGGCTGATTTTTCTGACGCAGAAAAATATACAGCCAATATACCGGAGCTTGCAAAAATAATTGCAGATAGATTTTGTCCCGGTCCTCTTACAATTGTTCTTCCAAAAAATGACAGAATTCCGTCAATAACCTCAGGAGGACTTAAAACAGTCGGAATCAGAATTCCTTCACATAAAGTGATGCACCGGATAATTGAGCTTTCAGGCTGTCCGATTGCAGCTCCGTCAGCAAATACATCCGGACTACCGAGTCCGACATCCGCTGCTCATGTAATGGACGACATGAATGGTAAAATTAATGCTGTTGTTGACGGCGGACAATCTGAATTCGGTGTAGAATCAACTGTAATTGCAATAGAAAATAATACATCCGTAAGAATACTACGTCCTGGATGTATAACAAAGGAAATGCTTCTTGAACTATGTGACAACGTTATAATTGATCCTGCAATACTTCATGATCTTGAAGAAGGACAGACAGCTGCTTCTCCAGGAATGAAATACAAGCATTATTCTCCGAGTGCAGACGTTGTTATGGTAGAAGGAAATATTAAAGACTTTACAGAATATGTGGCAAAATTCAATTCAATGGACGTATATTCATTGATATATGACGAAGACGGGAAATATTTCCCGTACAGATATATGACGTACGGTAGCACCAGTTCGGAACAGGCACACTGGCTTTTTCAGAGACTAAGGGAACTCGATGAGTTGGGAGTAAAAAAAGTTTTTGTTCGTGCACCATCCGTTGATGGAGTAGGTCTTGCCGTATATAACCGTCTTATTAGGGCTGCGGGATTTGAGGTGATAAAGCTATGAATAGTCTGAATGGAGTAATGGTAGTAGGTCTTACCGGTCAGACTGGTGCAGGAAAAAGCACCGTATCAAAAATATTTGCTTCTAATGGATTTGCCGTTATAAATGCAGATAACGTTGCACGGCAAGTTGTAGAAAAGGGGAGCAAATGTCTTGAAGAAATCAGCGATTTCTTTGGTAACGATGTAATAAATTCTGATGGTACTCTTAATCGTAAATCACTCGCAGCGATTGTTTTTTCCGACAAAAGCAAGCTGGAAACACTAAATACAATTACTTATCCATACATCACTGCCTCAATTCTGAAATCAATCAGACTTCATTCATCCCGAAATGAGAAATTAATACTTCTCGACGCACCTACACTATTTGAAAGCCGTGCCGATGATTTTTGCGAAATAATTATTTCTGTTCTTGCAGATCCGGAAATCCGTGAAAAACGGATAATATTACGTGATGGTCTTACTGCCGAACAAGCAAAAAAACGAATGAATTCACAGCTTGATGATGTGTTCTTTGAAACACATTCTGATTATATAATACATAATAACGGAGATCTTGAAACAGTTAATGGAATATCCAAAGAAGTTTCCGACAAAATCAAGGAAATTTATTTAGCAAACAGTAGCTGTGATGGACAATCCGTAGTTATATGAAAAGGAGTATTTTATGAAAAACACAAAAGAAACGATAAAAGAAATGAAGGAAAAGCTTTTTCTGAAGAAAAAACATGCTTTATATAACATGACTGACGAACAGCTTGCAGAATGCGACAGTTTCTGTGAAGATTACAAAAAATTCATGGATGCTGCAAAAATCGAGCGTGAAGCGGTTATATATAGTATTGATTTTCTTAAGGAAAACGGTTACGTTGAATACAAAAAAGGAATGAAACTTAATCCTGGTGATAAGATATACAGCAATAACAGGGGAAAGGCTGTTATGATTGCTGTTATAGGTACAGCTCCGATAAGCGATGGTGTCAGACTTTGTGTGGCTCATATTGATTCACCACGTCTTGATCTAAAGCAGAATCCTCTTTATGAAGATAAGGAATTAGCACTCTTTAAAACGCATTACTATGGCGGAATCAAAAAATATCAGTGGACGGCTATTCCGCTTGCTCTTCATGGTATGATCTGTAAGGCTGACGGAACAGAAGTCTCTGTATCAATAGGAGAAGATGAAGGTGATCCTGTTTTCTGTATTACAGATCTTCTTCCGCATCTTGCAAATGCTCAGATGGCTAAACCTCTTGCAAGAGGAATAACAGGTGAACAATTAAATATTCTTATTGGATCACGTCCGTTCAAGGATGACGAGGAAAGCGGTGCTGTAAAACTTAATATCATGAATATTCTCTATGAAAAATACGGCATTACAGAAGCAGATTTTATTTCCTCAGAGCTTGAAGCTGTTCCTGCATTCAAGGCAAAAGATATAGGCTTTGACCGCAGTATGATTGGTGCATATGGTCACGATGACAAGGTATGTGCATATACTGCTCTCCGTGCAACTGTTGAATGTAATAATCCTGTTCATACAGTCGTTACTGTTCTTACTGATAAGGAAGAAACAGGAAGCGATGGAAACACAGGTCTTTGTTCGTCATACCTTGAATACTTTATTTACGATCTTGCAGAAGCCCTTGGTTCTGACGGCAGAACAGTACTTTCTGCATCTGAATGTCTTTCTGCTGATGTAAATGCAGCATTTGACCCTACGTTCCCTGAAGTAAACGAGAGAAATAACTGTTCATATATCAACAAGGGTGTTGTTATCACAAAGTATACAGGTTCAAGAGGAAAATCCGGAACTTCTGATGCGTCTGCTGAATACACCGGCAAGATTAGACGTCTTATGAATGAAAATAATGTTATCTGGCAGACAGGAGAACTTGGTAAGGTAGATGAAGGCGGTGGCGGAACTGTCGCTTCATATATTGCAAATCTTAATATAGATACGATTGATCTTGGTGTTCCGGTACTTTCAATGCACGCCCCTTATGAAATTGTTTCAAAGATTGACACATACATGGCATACAAAGCATTCTCAGTATTTATAAACGATTAATATACACAGAAAAAGTCAAGCGAAAGCTTGGCTTTTTTGTATAAATTAGATTAGGCTTAAAATTACTACCATGCAGTTTTCAAAAATTATCCCTAACTTCATCTTTAATAAAACTTTACCCCGAATCTCTTTTGAGATTCAGGGGGATAGATAAACTGAAACGGAGCAATGCTGCTCCGTTTTTGATATATGATCAGATTAATTTTCTTTCATCACAGTATTCACATTCGAGAAGTGTTTCATCTCCGCTGAAACGGAAGCTTTTAGGAAGATATCCTTCATGATTTGTGATACATTTCGGGTTATCACACTTAACTCCCGGATAAAGCTTGCCTATGAGGGTTTCAGAAGTTTTCTTCTCAGAAAGGATAGTTAGGATCAGTGCCATACGAACATAAACTCCGTACTTTGCCTGAACAAAATATTTCGCTCTCGGATCATCATCAACTTCAACAGTGATTTCATCAACTCTTGGCAGAGGATGCATTACAATCATGTCACGCTTGGCAAAAAGCATTTTCTGGTAGTCAAGAATATATGTATTTTTCTGAGCAAGATATTCTTCCTGACTTGCAAAGCGTTCCTGCTGGATTCTTGTCATGTAGAGCACATCAAGAGATGGGATAGCTTCTTCAAGAGTATTTACTTCCTCGTAAGTACTTCCGTTTGCCTTTATGATATCCTTGATATAAGCTGGCATCATAAGCTCCGGAGTAGAAATAAAAACAAATTTATTTCCCTTGAACATACTAAGTGCCTTACAGAGAGAATGAACTGTTCTTCCGTTGAGAAGATCTCCGCACATACCGATTGTCAGATCAGAAAGAGTTTTCTTTTCGATTTTCAATGTAAGAAGATCAGTGAGAGTCTGTGTAGGATGAAGATGTCCACCGTCGCCGGCATTGATTACAGAGCAATCAGAAGTCAATGATGCAGCCTTTGCAGCACCTGCTACGGGATGACGAATAACTAAAACATCTGCATAGCTGCTTACTATTTTAGTAGTATCCTTGATAGTTTCTCCTTTTGAAACCGAAGAATTATTCGGGTTATCAAAACCAATAATCTGTCCGCCAAGACGAATCATAGCTGTCTGGAAGGACATCTGAGTTCTGGTTGAAGGCTCGTAGAAAAGTGTAGCCATAACCATTCCATCGCATTCATGGGCGAATCTGGAAGGATCATTTTTAATTTCTTCACCAAGATCAATCACCTTTTTCCACCATGTAACAGGATAATCGCTCAGATCAATAAGATGCTGATACTGTGACTTCATAAATTTCAACCTCCATTAATTATAGAATTTTGCTTCCATTTATTATCATTTCAAATTGAACTCCAAGAAAACCAGCAGCTCTGCGGCAAAGCAGCATACGCTTCATAAAAATCTCAAAATACTCCATGACAGATGATATCTTTGTATCAATCTGGAGTTCAAGGATAATAGCTGAGTTATTTTCATTGAATCTCAATTCCGATTTTTCAACCGCATAATTAACACGGTCATGGATATCAAAGGTAAGAAGATCATTATTGCGGACTCTGCTCCGACGCACATCCGTTTTATCACCAATAATCAATGCGGCAGAAATCGGATCAAGTGGCAGTCCCGTACCTTCATCGTGATTTCCGATTGCGGAAATAATCGAGCAGATTTCCGATGCCGGCATATTAAGGTTATCAAGAAGTCTGAACGCCATTACAGCACCGCTCTGAGCATGATCAGCACGATTAATTACGTTTCCGATATCATGCATTATAGAAGCGATTCTTGCAAGTTCAACAGTGCGTTCATCATATCCAAGAGTTGTAAGAATCATTGCGGAAGTTGCAGCAGTTTTTTCAACATGTGCAAAGGAATGCTCAGTATATCCCTGTGATTCCAGAGCTTTGTCAGAACGTCGGATATACTCCATAATATCCGGATTCTGTTTTATATATTTATACGTCACAATGCTTGACATATTATCACCTCCGTATTATTTTCCGTTATTTTCAAAGTAAATACCATACCATATAAGGAATATATATATTGTCCAGATTTTTCTGCTGTTGTCAGCCTTTCCGTCCCTGTGATCGTCAAGAAGTTTCAGCAGGGGAGCGGTATTGAAAAATTTATGTGAGCTTTCGCTTTCGAAGGCTTTACGGACAATATTATAATATTTTTCTTCTTTGAGCCATACTCTTATCGGAACAGGAAAACCAAGTTTCTTTTTGGATGCTGTTCCGGCTGTTTCGTCAGGAGTATCCTTTTGGGCTGCAAGTCTCATCGCATACTTTGTGATATATTTTGTTTCGTTTGTCCACTTATCGTGAGTAACCCTGTATTTTGTGGGAATTCTTTCTGCAAGAGCCATAACTTTCTTATCAAGAAAAGGAACTCTGAGTTCAAGCGAATTGGCCATACTCATTTTGTCAGCTTTGAGAAGGATATCACCAGCCATCCACATATGAAGATCGAGATACTGCATTTTCGTAACATCGTCTTTGTTCTTTACCTTGTTATAATAAGGTTTTGTAAGTGCAGCAGGATCAAGAGCAGAAGTTTTAATTTTAAGAAGTTCCTTTCGCTGCTGAGGAGTGAACATATAGGCATTTCCTATAAAGCGTTCTTCAACATCCATTCCCTTGCGGACAAAGAAATTCACGCCTCTTTTTGCCGGAAGCTTAGACGCAGCATTTCCTATACCACGCTTTATAAATCTCGGAAGCTTATCGTAAAGCGTACCATCGGGATCGCTGTATACGTTATATCCGCCGAAAATTTCATCAGCGCCCTCACCGGAAAGTACTACTTTCAGCTTTTCAGAAGCAATATTGCAGACAAAATAAAGTGCAACAGCAGAAGGATCTGCAAGCGGTTCATCCATATGATACTGAATTTTTGGAATACTGCTCCAGTATTCTTCCGGCGTAATCACCTTGCTTGTGTTTTCCTTACCAATAGCCTTTGAAAAATTCTTTGCAAAGCCTATTTCATTGTATCTTTCATCCTCACCAAACCCAACGGTAAACGTCTTATCGATATCTGCAACAGCTGCCACATAGCTCGAATCTACACCGCTTGACAGGAATGAACCGACCTCTACGTCAGCAATTTTATGTGCTTCAACAGAATTATTGAAAGTATCTGAAATTCTATTTACCCATTCATCAAGAGAAGGTGTTTCATCAGCATTGAAATTAACATCCCAGTAACGTCTGATTTCAAGTTTTCCGTTTTTCAGTTTAAAATAATGTGCCGGCTGAAGCTTGTAAACATTTTTAAAAAAAGTTTCCGAACCAGGGGAGTACTGAAAAGTCAGATAGTTTTCAAGTGCAGCTGTGTTCAGTTCCTTTTTGAATTCCGGATGTTCAAGAAAGCTTTTTATCTCAGAGCCGAACATGAACGTTTTATTCATGACAGCGTAGTACATTGGCTTGATTCCAAAAAAATCACGGGCACCAAAAAGTTCTTTTTTATTTTTATCCCAGATCACAAAAGAGAACATTCCACGAAGCTTATTAAGTAATTTTTCGCCGTATTGTTCATATCCATGCAGTAGAACTTCTGTATCAGTATTTGTAGAGAAAATATGTCCGGCTTCTATAAGTCCTTTTTTTATATCTTTATAATTGTATATCTCGCCATTAAAAATGATTATCATAGATCTGTCTTCGTTAAAAATCGGCTGATCTCCCTGAGAGCTTATATCAATTATACTGAGACGTCTGTGTCCGAGAGCAATATTTTCATCAACGTAGCTTCCGGCGGCATCGGGACCTCTGTGCTTTATCTTGTTCATCATTCTGATGATAACATCATTTGAATTATCAATGTTGTTTGTAAATCCGACAATTCCGCACATAAAAATGATACCTCCGAAATCAAGATAAATTTTGACGATTTGTTTTTATCTTTTCTATTATACTACATTCAAAACTTTTTTGCAACAAAAAAAGTGAAAATTAAAGTGAAAATTAATGCGAATTTATTTTTTATCTTTAGATTTTTGATCGGAAAGAGGATTTGATTCCACTGCATTGCGGACAGATTCATTATTAATATGAGTATATATCTGCGTTGTAGCAACGCTTGCATGGCCTAAAAGTTCTTTTAAGGTAAGAACATCAACATCTCCGTACTGATATATAAGTGTAGCAGCAGTGTGACGAAGTTTATGTGTTGTAAAACCTTTTCCGTCAAGACCGGCTGCCTGAAGCGTATTTTCTACAATCTGCTGAACACGTCGTTTTGAGATGCGTTTGTTCTGATTGCTTACAAAAAGTGCTGGTTCGGAAGCTGCTTTTTCGTTAGACTGCCGTACTTCAAGGTATTTATTTAGTGCATCCACACAAGCAGAATTGAGATAGATCATTCGTTCTTTATTGCCTTTTCCAAGAACTTTCATTCTGTTTTCATAGAAATCTATATCGGAAATATTTAACCCTACAAGCTCGCTGAGACGAATACCGCAGTTGAGAAATATAGTTATAATACAATAATCACGTTTTGAATCGCTTTTATCTGACGCTTTAAGCAGCCTCAGACTTTCATCCAGTGAAAGAAATTTTGGTAATGCAGCTCTTGGCGAGTGTATATCATCAAGGTCTTTGCATGGATCGGTTTCGATTAATTTCGCAACCTTATCAAGATATCGGAAGAAGCTTCTGAGTGCAGAAATTTTTCTGTACAAAGCCTGATATGAATTACTTCGTTCATCTGATATGTAAATCATAAATCCTGATATATCTGTAGCGGTAATTTTTTTTAAGTCAGATTTCGGAAACGTACTGATATTTACATCATCAATGATATCATCTGAATCTGAATGCATCATCGAATAGTATTTAAGAAACAGTCTCGTGTCAAAAAAATATTCTTCTATAGTACGCTGTGATAAACGTTTATACAATTTTAAATGTACAAGATAATCATTAAGAAAATCAGGATTTTCCGGTAAATTATACTTTATCATTATTTTTCCTCTCTAAAGTTGCACCAAACTTTTATTTGGTGCAACTTTGTCTCACCTATACTCTACCGCTTAGTATACCACATTATTCTCCATTTTTCAAGGGTTTTTCAACTTTAATATCAGCAAGATGTCATTTGTCACTTGCAAAAAAGTTTCATAGCGGTCAATCAATGAAGCAAGCTCGATACAGTCTTGAAGCGTAACCTTACGAAATCGCAAATTACACTGAAACTGCTGAATCTGATCTTCATAATAAAATCGGTTATTCAAAATATACGAGTACAAAAGCTGTAAAGTTTATCAAAGCGGAGCTGTATCAAGCATGGAACTATTACTTTCATTCTCTGTCGGAACAATGTACCGAAGATAATTATTCAGAACTTGAAAATACTTTTTTTCAACGCCTGTCGATTAAACCCTGTACTCCTTTTTCGATGATACGATACCTTGTTGGTCATATAAATTTCTCCTTTGGCGAAGCTTGTGAATATAGCGCTCCGGTTGAACACCCACGGCCGGCGAAGATGAACAGTACCGTCGCTGAAAATGAACAGCATCGTCGCAGTAGTTGTACATTGACATCATTAAACTTGTATGATACAATAATTATGCTTTACTCACAGG
>JAFXCR010000054.1 GCA_017516465.1 Ruminococcus sp. | reverse complement strand
GTTTCCTTTTTTCACATATCTTTGGACCATTAGCTCAGTTGGTCAGAGCTCCCGGCTCATAACCGGTCGGTCCGGGGTTCGAGTCCCTGATGGTCCACCATAAATGAAATCTCCAGAAATGGGGATTTATTTTTTTGTACTTATACATATGATTAATTTATCCGCTGGATTTAATTTAAGCGGAATTTTTTTTAAAAATTGCATTCCTGTGTGTTTTATGGTATAATAAATGTAAATCAGTAAAAGGGGGATTTTATGGATAAATTCAAGCTGTTTTCAGATTATAATCCGGCTGGAGATCAGCCGAAAGCAATTGAAGAACTCGTGTCGGGCATAGAATCTGGAAAAAAAGAGCAGATTCTGCTTGGAGTAACTGGTTCCGGAAAGACTTTTACTATGGCGAATGTAATTGCAAGAGTAAACAAACCGACACTTGTTCTTGCACATAACAAGATACTTGCGGCACAGCTTTGTTCGGAGTTCAAGGAATTTTTTCCTGAAAATGCCGTAGAATATTTTGTTTCCTACTACGACTATTACCAGCCGGAAGCCTATGTTCCGAGCACGGACAGCTATATCGAAAAAGATTCCTCTGTCAATGATGAGATTGATAAGCTTCGTCATTCGGCAACGACTGCTCTTGCAGAGCGGCGTGATGTTATAATCGTTGCGAGTGTTTCGTGCATATATTCACTTGGAAGTCCGGATGAATACCGTTCAATGGTTGTTTCTATAAGGCAGGGAACCGAAAAGCCTCGTGATCAGCTTATAGACGAGCTTGTAAAGATACGCTATGAACGCAATGATATCGCTTTTGAGCGAAATAAATTCCGTGTGCGTGGAGATGTTGTAGAAATTTTTCCGGCAATGTCGTCGGATACTGCTGTCAGGGTTGAGTATTTCGGCGATGAGATTGACAGGATATCCGAGATAAACGTTGTGACCGGAGAAGTCAAGGCTGTAGTTTCACACGCTGCAATTTTTCCGGCTTCGCACTATGTTGTCAGTGATGATAAGCTTGAATCAGCACTTCAGGAACTTGACAGAGAACTTGCCGAGCGTATCCACTGGTTTACTGATAATAACAAGCTGATAGAAGCACAGCGTATCGAACAACGTACTCACTACGATATGGAAATGCTCAGAGAAGTCGGATTTTGCAGCGGTGTAGAGAATTATTCCCGTGTGCTTGCCGGACGTCCGCCGGGAAGCTCTCCGCAGACGCTTCTTGATCATTTTCCAAAGGATTTTCTGCTGATTGTCGATGAAAGTCACGTTACGCTTCCACAGGTGAGGGCGATGTTTGCCGGAGATCGTGCGAGAAAGACTACATTGATAGATTATGGCTTTCGCCTTCCGAGTGCTCTTGATAATCGTCCGCTTAATTTTGACGAGTTCAATGCTCACATTGATCAGGCGATTTATGTTAGTGCAACTCCCGGACAGATAGAGCGTGAAAAAACTGACACAATCGTAGAACAGGTTATACGTCCTACGGGACTTGTTGATCCTGAAATAATTGTTAAGCCGACACAGGGACAAATTGACGATCTGCTTTCCGAGATAAATACACGCATCGAACGGAATGAACGAGTTCTTGTCACAACGCTGACTAAAAAAATGGCTGAGGATCTTACAGCTTATTATGAAAGACTGGATGTTAAAGTGCGTTATCTTCATCATGATATTGATACTATCGAACGTATGGAGATAATCAAAGATCTGCGAAACGGCGAATTTGATGTTCTTGTGGGAATCAATCTTCTGCGTGAGGGACTTGATATTCCGGAGGTAAGCCTTATTGCCATACTTGACGCTGATAAGGAGGGATTCCTCAGAAGTGAGACCTCACTTATACAGACGATAGGACGTGCCGCACGAAATGCAGGCGGTCAGGTAATCATGTATGCGGATTCTGTCACAGGCTCTATGGAGAGGGCAATTAACGAGACGGAACGCCGCCGTGCGATACAGACCGCATACAACGAGGAACACGGAATTGTTCCGAAAACTATCATCAAGGGTATAAGAGATGTTCTTGAAATCACCTCAAAGAAGTCGGTTGATGAAAAGACAAAGAAGAAAAAGCTCAGTGCGGCTGAAAAGAAGGAGCTTATAGAAAAGCTTACTCAGGAAATGAAAAATGCCGCAAAGCTTCTTGAGTTTGAACACGCAGCTTATCTCAGGGATAAAATCAGGGAGCTTGAGGGAAAATAAACGTGTTTTATTGACAAATTCCTGAAATAAAGGTATAATGAGTATAAAAAAAGTTACAGGAGGTCGCTATGGATCAGAAAAACAGACCACAGGGCAGAAAGAAAAACGTCACAGGTGCAGGCAAGGACGTATACAAAAGAGGAGAGGGACTCGGCACAGGCAGAGTTGGCTCAAAGGATCATTCATCCGGTAGACCTTCCGGCGGAAGCTCAGGAAGTGCAGGAAGCACAGGTGGCGGAAGCATTCCTAAGCGTGCAGCTGCGGGCGGCGGTGGAATTCTCGCCATTGGATTACTCATTTTTTCTCTTATTAAGGGCGGAGGACTCGGCGGACTTCTTGACAGCATGAAGAATTCAGGTTCAAGCGGCGGCGGAACAGGTGTCGGAAACTACTCTGCAAGCAGCGAAGGAACTGTAAATACATCCGTTGCAAAGGGTTCCCGTGAAAAAAGAACCGTTATCAAGGGAGATAATAAGGATTCTGTAACAATTATGGTTTATCTTTGCGGAACTGACCTTGAATCAAAATACGGCATGGCAACATCCGATATCGAGGAAATGAAGGCAGCCAGCAAGAAATTCGGTGATGAT
Source organism: Ruminococcus sp. (assembly GCA_017516465.1). GTDB lineage: Bacteria > Bacillota > Clostridia > Oscillospirales > Ruminococcaceae > Ruminococcus. Next base: position 41,603 of record JAFXCR010000054.1, on the reverse strand, counting down.
TTCAATATCATTGTATATACCGGCGGATGTAACAAGTGGAAAACAAGCAGCATCAGCAACAGAGTCAACCAAATATATCAGATCAAGGACGGAAAGCTGAAAGAGCTTGTCGACGATGACGGTAAAAAGGCAATGACAGATCCTGATAATCTTGGATCGTTCATCAAATACTGCAAGAAGAATTTCCCTGCAAACCGCAACGAGCTTATCCTCTGGGATCACGGCGGCGGTTCTGTAAGCGGCTACGGCTACGACGAAAAGAATGCCGGAAAGGGATCGATGGATCTTGCAAAGCTTAAACAGGCTCTTGATAAGGGCGGAATGACTTTTGACTTTATCGGCTTCGACGCTTGCCTTATGGCTACGGCAGAGACAGCACTCATGCTTGATGAATATGCTGATTACCTCATTGCGTCCGAGGAAACTGAGCCGGGAATCGGTTGGTACTATACCGACTGGCTTACGGCCTTTGCAAAGAACAAATCAATGCCCACTGTTGAAATCGGAAAGAACATTATTGACGATTTCGTTGAAGAATGTGCGAAAAAATGCAGAGGACAGAAAACAACCCTTTCGATTATTGACCTTGCGGAATTCTCAAACACTGTTCCGGAGGATCTCTCGGATTTTGCTAAATCTGTAAGTACAAAAATTACAAATGACGAGTACAAGGAAGTATCCGATGCACGCTACAACACAAGAGAATTTGCCGTTGATTCAAAGATAGATCAGGTTGATCTTGCAAGTCTTGCGTACAATATGGATACAGCTGAAGGAAAGGCTCTTGCTGAATCAATCAGAAGTGCCGTAAAATACAACAGAACGTCAACAAACATGACAAATGCCTACGGTGTGTCGATTTATTTCCCGTATAAACGTACATCCAACGTTGATAAGGCGTGCAATACATACGCAAGCATTGGTATGGATTCTGATTATTCCAAGTGCATACGTCAGTTTGCCGCTACGGAAACAAGCGGACAGGTTGCGGCAGGCGGCTCATCATCGCCGGCGGCGTCGATATTTGGCTCCGGAAGCTCATCTGGTTCATCTGGCAGCACTGATATCATCGGACAGCTTCTCAGCTCCTTCATGGGTTCAAATAAGAATATAGACGGTCTTGACAGCTCCAACACTGATTTCATGAACGATCAGAATACCGCAGAAACAGCCGAGTATCTTGCAGAAAATGCCTTTGATCCGTCAAAGCTTGTATGGGATACAAGCAGCGGCGATTATAAGATATCGCTTACAGAAGATCAGTGGGATCTTGTTCATGCGGTTGACAAGAATCTCTTTATCTACGATGGCGGCGGATATATCGACATGGGACTTGACAATGTGTTCAGCTATGACGATAATGGTGATCTTATTGCCGACGCTGAAAAGGACTGGGTAGCTATCAACAGCCAGCCGGTTGCTTATTATCACACAGATACCATTGAGAATTCTGACGGAACTACTACTCACATGGGTTACGTTCCGGCATATCTTAACGGAGAGAGAGTAAAGCTGATAATCGTATTTGAGGGAGACGACGGATATATCGCCGGAGCAACTGACGATTATAAAAACGGAGAGACAGAAACAGTTGCAAAGAGCATGACAGAACTTGAAACAGGTGATGTTCTTGAATTTATCGGTGACTACTACAATTCTGATCTTGAATATCAGGATTCCTATCTTATCGGAGATCCTATGTCGGTAACAGCTGATATGCAGGTCAGCAATGTTACCATAAGCAGTGATGTGAAGATACTTTACTGCTTCACTGATATATATAATCAGTCATACTGGTCTGAGGCGATAGATTAATGATGTGATATATGCCGGAGGAAAGTGATTTTCAGCTTTCTTCCGGCATTATTCTATTTCCGAAAAAATAAGCATTTTTGCTTGAAAAATTTTCGTATATATGTTATAATAATTTAATACGGAATTTCAGGACAGGAGGCAGGAATTTTGAACGATAATTCAGCTTTAATTTGTGAAATAAGAACGCTTCTGGGCGGAAGTACTCCGAAGGCTCTTGTAAGAAGCTTCGGATGTCAGCTCAATGTCTCAGACGGAGAGAAAATAAAAGGTCTGCTGGAGAAAATTGGCTATACATTTACTGAAAATGAGGACGAAGCTGACCTTATTATCCTTAATACCTGTGCTGTCCGTGAATCGGCAGAGGACAGGGTTTTCGGTATAATAGGCAGTATGAAAAAGCTCAAGGAGCTTAAACCTTCTCTTATAATCGGAATTTCCGGCTGTATGACTGCTCAGGCTCATAATGCCGAAAAGATAAAGAAATCATATCCACAGGTAAGCTTTGTCATGGGAACATCAGCGATAAGCTCGCTTCCGGCACTTCTGCTGGACAGCCTCAGAGGAGTGAAATTTTCTGCTGATACATCAGAATACGATGATTTTTCACAGTCTGTGCCGCAGGTGCGTGACAGCAGCTTCAAGGCAAGCGTTCCGATAATGTTCGGGTGTAATAACTTCTGCACTTATTGTATAGTTCCCTATGTCCGTGGACGTGAACGCAGCCGCAGGTCTGATGATATCATCCGAGAGGTGTGCGGACTTGTACACGACGGCTACAAGGAAATAATGCTTCTCGGACAGAATGTCAACTCGTACGGCAATGATTCAGACGGAGAGATAAGCTTTCCGCAGCTTCTCAGAAAGCTCAACGAAATTGAGGGCGATTTTGTTATCAGATTCATGTCCTCTCACCCGAAGGACGCTTCACGGGAGCTTATAGATACTATCCTTGAATGTGACAAGGTTGCAAAGCATCTTCATTTGCCGCTTCAGAGCGGAAGCAGCAGCGTACTTGACAGGATGAACCGCAGATATACAGCGGAAAAATACCTTGAAACTGTTGATTACATCCGCAGCAAAGATCCGGATTTCTCGCTTACCACTGATATTATTGTGGGATTTCCGAATGAAACTGACGAGGAATTCAAGGATACGCTGGATATTATCCGCAGAGTGAGATATGATAATATATATTCATTTATTTACTCAAAGCGTTCCGGAACAAAAGCAGCCGCTATGGACGACGCTACTCCGGAGGATGTAAAGGGACGCCGCATGAGAGAGCTTTTAGAAGCTCAGCGTGAGATTTCCGCAGAGCATTATAAGAGATTTATCGGCAGAAAACTGCGGGTTCTTGTTGATGACGCTTCAAAGAAGCATACTGGCTTTCTGACGGGAAAAAGCAATGAATTTATAATTGTTGAGTTTGAGGGAGATACTTCTCTCATCGGAAAGTTCGTGGAGGTTGAAATCACCGAAGCCATGAACTGGGCGGTAAGAGGTAAACTGGTATGAAAAAGAGGATATCCGCTGCTCTGGTGGCAACTATTTTACTCACCGGATGCTCATGGGGCGATTTCTGGACAGTCTCCAGAGAAGAAGTGAAAAATTCAGAACCGGTTGAAGAAATCATAACTGAACCTCCGACAGAGATATTATCGGAGGCAGCACTTCAGTCAGGCGAAAGAAATGCAAGTCCGGTTGTGGACAGTCATACACGATATATAGACCTTACAATGCAGAGAAATAGAAAATACTGGAAAAGGAATTCGCATGAATCAAGATACAGAATGAGAGGACACGGAACGGTTATTGAGGGCAACGGAAATATCCGGCTCAGGGATTCAGAAGGCAAAGAAAAAATTCTTGTATCTTCTGATAAAATCGGCGGCAGACCAGAAATTGACTGCAAGTTAGACGAAAGCCGGTTTGTATTTACCGTTTATGACGGAGATCCTGTGGTCATTTATGACGGAGATCCTGCTGTGAAATGCATGATTTACGATCTTGAAACGGAATCGTATACAGATATTTCAGCAGAATATGATTTTCTTTCGTATCCCTATCATCGTCCGTATGTTTCAGGAAATAATCTTATCATGCGTATGAAAGACGCTGATTCTGACGGGGATTTCAGCTATCTGCTCGTTGATCTTGATACTTATAAAATCAGCAAGGCAGAGTATGGAGATATCAACCATGAATCGGATTATTCGTGGGCAGCTTTTTCTCCCGACGGAAAGGATGTGGCTGTAATCTCCGGCGGAGATGAAAGCAATGGACTTTATGAGTATAAAGTTACGCTGTATTCTCAGAAAAACGGCGAAAAGCTCAGTGAATTCGTTATCGGAACCGAGACGAAGCATCCGGAATTCAGCCTTGAATTCAAGGACAATAACATAATTTATGTATATGCTGCCGGCGACGATGTAACAGGCTGGAGTGATCTTTACATCATTGATTTGTGGTACGGCGACGGCATTGAATATGTTCAGAACAAGAAGAAGGAATATCCCGCTGCAGAGAATGTTGTTATCGCTGAGCCGGAAGAAACCGATCTGATGAACAGACAAATGATAATATTCTGTGATGAAGGGATTTACTACTATGATTATTATGACGGCGGTGACGGCAATCTTGTTGCAATCAGTACGGATTCAGATTGTTCATGGAGTTTTGTCAGAGACGGCGTGCTTTATGGGACGACTTATCAATATAACGGCTCGGTAGGTGATGTTGTCGCCTATGCCTGCAAGTATGAAAATAATGAGATAAGCATAATCAGCGAAGCTTCGGACGAAGGTAGTGCCTGTGTGTATACCCCAGACTATATCTACTATGTGCTGGAGCGTGGTGAATCAACGGGAATCTACAGAATGGATTATGACGGAAAAAACCATAAGCGAGTTTTTGCTTTTGATGATTCGGTGTCCAGTGTTTATTTTATCGTGAACGGCAGTAAAATTTATTATAGGTGGTATGAATCAGATACGGATATGCAGCTTTATCGGTTTGGAATCTACGATATAGAAACAAAAGAGCATAAAAGGCTCAATGACGGGGGAATAGGAAGAATAAACGGCGGATATATGTATTACACGATTTATGGCCATTTTGAGGATAATTCAGGATCTATCTATAATCTCATGAGAATGAACCTTGAGAATTACACTATCGAGAAGGTATGCGAGGATATACGGGGCTATGATTTTCAGGGAAATTCCATTTTGTATTACCGCAATGAATCCTTCGGAAAGAGCAATATTTACCGTCTTGAAAACGGTGAAAGCAAGGTTGTATTTTCAGGTGATACTCTGGGCGAGGAATGCTTTATATATGTGATGCAGTGTACAGAGGATGAAATAATTCTGAAAGTAGAAATCGATGCGTATTATGTTCAGCTAATAGGAATTGATAAGCATGGAAATATCAAAAAATACCATGAATACATTGAATCGGATGTTCCACCGGCGTAATAATAAACGTAATTGTGACAGGAGAAAAAATATGAAGAAACTGATTTCATTATTATGTCTGACAGCAATGCTTACGGGCTGCGGAGTTGAGGGAAAATCAAGCGAAGCGGATTCCGGAAAAAGTACTGTCAGCGAAAAAGAAGAAGTTACTGCAACGGAAGAAGCTTCCGGAACTGAAGCGGCAACGGAGATAACTACCGCAAAGGCTCCCGAAGCTGAAACAACAACGCAGATCATTACCACAGAAGCTCCGGAGCCTGAAACGGAAAAAATCACGGAAGAGAATGTCAATGCCATGACATACCGTGCAGTTCTTGAAAGGATCTATTATGGTATGGTTCTTCCGGACGGCGAGGAGCTTGAAGGTGATATCGGCGGAAATATTTCTGAAAATACGTTTGCCATTTACGACGTTGACAAGGATGGACGTGACGAGCTTATCTTTATGTACAGCAATACAGCAATGGCGTTTATGTTTGGTGTTATATACGATCATGACGAGGACGGAAACATTGTCACACAGCTCCAGAGCTTTCCGGCAATGCGTTTTTACAGCAACGGCATTATAGAAGCGGATTCCTCACATAATCATGGATTATCCGGCTCGTTCTGGCCATATACGCTGTATAAGTACGATCCCGGAACGGACACCTATGTGAGAGTAGCCTATCTTGAGGCTATGGAGAAAAAAATGGTTGACGAGATCAACGAAAATTCCGCAGATTACGGAATTGATCCGCCCTATGTGTATCCGGCAGAAGCCGATACAAGCGGAACAGGTGTTGTATACTATATCCACACTGAGGGATACAGTGAATTTACCCAGCCGGTCGATGTGACTGAATACGAGACATGGCATAATGGTTATATGAGCGGTGCGGAGCAGGTTGAAGTGCCGTTTATGAATCTTACAGAAGAAAACATACAGAAGGTAAATCAGTAAAAAGGAGAATTATTATTATGGACGTAATTGAAATGACAAGAGAACTCGGAAAGGTACTTCAGCAGGATGACCGATATATTGCGTATAATCTTGCAAAGCAGGTAAACGACAATGATGCAGAGCTTCAGGCGGATATCGAGAATTTTACAAATCTTCGCAATGAACTGAATTCAGTGATGAGCACAAAAAATCCGGAAACAGAAAAGCTCAAGCAGCTTGATACTGACATCAAGGCAGTTTATCAGAAAATAATGAGCAACAAGAACATGATAGTTTTCAATGCGGCTCAGAAGAATCTTGAAAGCCTTGTCACAAATATCAATCAGATTATTTCACTCTGTGCAAACGGAGAGGATCCGGCAACCTGTCAGCCGGCAGAATCAAACTGCACAGGAAGCTGCTCAACCTGCGGCGGCTGCGGCTGATTCTTCACGGATTCAGACAAATAAAGGAGCAGTTTACATGAATGTGGACAGAAGTAAAATTTCCCCGATGATGCGGCAGTATTTCGAGGTCAAGGATAAATATCCCGACTGCATACTATTTTTCCGTGTGGGGGATTTTTATGAAATGTTTTTTGACGATGCCCTGACGGTATCGAAGGCTCTTGAGCTTACGCTCACAGGAAAGGAATGCGGTCTTGAGGAACGTGCTCCAATGGCGGGAGTTCCTCATCATGCCGCCGAGCTTTATACAAAAAAGCTCATTGATCTCGGCTTCAAGGTGGCAGTCTGCGAACAGCTTACTGATCCCTCCGAATCAAAGGGAATTGTTGTCCGTGATGTCATAAAGGTGGTTACCCCCGGAACCATCACGGAGAGCAGTATGCTTGAGGACGGAAAAAACAACTATATATGCAGTATCTACTATGATGAAAGAGGAAAATCCTGCGGTATTGCTTCGGCTGATATTTCCACTGGAAAGGCGTTTCTTTCAAGCTTTGAGGGAAAGGATATGGAAGCCGAACTTATAAACGAGCTTTCACGCTGTCAGCCAGCAGAGGTGATTTTCACAGACAGCTTTTTATCGCTGAAAAATACAGCGGATTTCATCAAGCTTCGTCTTAACTGTGCAGTAACGCTCCGTGACAGGATATGCTTCGAGCCTGATCTCAGAAAGAAGGAAACATCCGCTGTTTTCGGTGCAAAGTCAATGGCAGAGCTTGGCATCAGCGAGGATGGTGCAGACTGTGCTGCTGTATGCGGACTTTTTGACTATATCCGTGATACGCAGAAGACCTCCGTATCACGATTTACGTCGATTGAAATACTCAGCGGAGACGCATACATGGGACTTGATCTCAATGCACGGCGTAATCTGGAGCTTACCGAAACTCTCAGAAACAAGGAGAAAAAAGGCTCTCTGCTGTGGGTGCTTGATTCTACAAGGACATCCATGGGCAGACGTCTGCTGAAAAACTGGATTGAACAGCCTTTAAAAAGTCCGGCAAGGATCATCGAAAGACTTGATGCAGTTGAAGCTCTTACAAGAAACAGTGTTACTCTTGCTGATATACAGGATGTTCTGGAGCGTGTCTATGATCTGGAGCGTCTTATGACAAAGGTGATGTACAAGACTGCAACTCCGCGTGATCTCAAATCGCTTTCAGTAACATCAATGCAGCTTCCGGTGCTTAAGAAGGAACTTGAAAAGCTTTCCGGTTCAAAGCTTCTTGTAAAATACAACGGAATGATTGATGATCTTGACGAGATAGCAGGCCTTGTAGAGAACGCCATAATCGAAGAACCGCCTGTGTCCGTCAAGGATGGCGGAGTTATAAAGGAAGGCTTCAACGAAAAGCTTGACGAGCTTCGCCATATCATGAATCACGGACGTGATATCATTGCTGAAATAGAACAGCGTGAGCGTGAGATTACAGGCATAAAGAATCTGAAAATCGGTTATAACCGTGTGTTTGGATACTATATTGAGATTACGAGATCGTATTACGAGCTTATTCCTGATAATTACATAAGAAAACAGACTCTTGCCAATGCCGAGAGATTCATTACCGAGGAGCTTAAAAACGCAGAGAATACCATTCTTGGTGCAAAGGACAAGGCATTGATTCTGGAGGCGGAGATTTTCAGCGAGGTGCGTGATTTCCTTGCAACTAAGCTTGAAGCAGTCCAGCAGACAGCTTCTTCCGTTGCGGCAGTTGACGTACTCTGCTCCTATGCGGATGTTGCACTGAAAAACCTCTATGTAAAGCCGGATATCACCATTGACGGTGCAATTGACATCAAAGCAGGACGTCATCCCGTAGTAGAGCTTATGTGCCGTGACGAGATGTTTGTTCCAAATGACATATACATCGACAAGAAGGAAAACAGAATGTCGATAATTACCGGTCCGAATATGTCCGGTAAATCCACATATATGCGTCAGACGGCTCTTATAGTACTTATGTCGCAGATCGGAAGCTTCGTTCCAGCCGATTCTGCAAGGATATCCATAGTTGACAAAATCTTCACCCGTGTGGGAGCTTCTGATGATCTTACAGCAGGTCAGAGTACCTTCATGGTGGAAATGAGCGAGGTATCGGATATATTGAAAAACGCCACGCCTGATAGTCTTGTGATACTTGACGAGGTGGGCAGAGGAACCTCAACCTTCGATGGAGTAAGTATCGCCAGAGCTGTTGCAGAGCATATATGCAGCTCGAAAAAGCTTGGCTGCAAGACGCTTTTTGCTACTCACTACCATGAACTCATTGGTCTTGAACAGGAGCTTGACGGAGTACGCAATTACAGTATCGCCGTGAACAAGCATGGCAGTACGATACGCTTCCTGAGAAAGATAGTCAGGGGCGGAGTTGACGAGAGCTACGGTATCGACGTTGCGAAGCTTGCCGGACTTCCTGCAAAGGTTGTGGGCAGGGCAAGGGAGCTTCTGGTGGAAATGGAGAAGAATCGTACCAGCGAGAGCAATGCACATTCTGTTTCAGAGCCGGAGCAGATAAGCTTTGGAAGCTTTCAGCGTGAGCAGGCTCTTGAAATGCTTGAAAGAACGAATATAGATGAGCTGACCGACAGTGAATGCCGTGAGCTTCTCAGGGATATGCTCAGCAGTATAAATCAGATATGATGCCGGTTCTTTCCGATGTCAGGGACGTCGGAGAGAATCAGTATTACAAGGAGAAATAAAATGCTAAGATTCAACGCAGAAAATATGTATCACGAGCTTGACCGCTTTGAAAAGAAATACAGATATCCCGTTTGTGTTACAATATCAGTCCTGAACGGTGTGTTCGGTAAGGAGGAAGTACGCAGACAAGGCTATGCAGCGATATCCGAAGATTACTTCCTTCTCGTTGCCGATTACGAATCGGTTGATTCAGATGAAGTAATATACCACAGACTTCCTGTTACTGGAATGAATTCGGTCAAAGTGCGTAAGGCGGATAAAATCAATATGCACATTATATCTGTCAGAGGAATTACAGCCGAAGGAAAGAAATACAGGATAAGGATATCCGTTACCGGATCAGAAGCTGGAAACAGTCTTCCCGATCAGGGGGAAAACTGCATAAAATTCATAAATGAACTCAGGAAATGGTCTGAGGAAATATAGGTGAATCGCATGAATAATCTTAAGAGAATGATTTTGTCTGCCGCCGGTATCAGTATTCTTTTCTGCGGCTGCGGAAATAACGTTGAACGTGCCGATAACGGTGAATCTGCCATTGTGGAGTCAACCACCGTCAGCACTGAAGCGTCAGAGGCTGAAAGTACATCGTCAGACAGTACCGACGCTGCTTCGGAAGAAATTAAAGAGCTTCCGTCAGCGTCTCAGGAGGAAAGCACGGAAGGAACATCGGAACACGAGGATGTAACATCTCCGCAGGAATCCGATGACGGGACTTCACTCTCTGTAAAGGCTGTCATGGAGGAAATGTCTCTCCGTGAAAAGGTATGTCAGATGTTTATAGTGACTCCGGAGCAGCTTACGGGCTATGGCTGTGTGACATACGGAGACAGTGTTGTTCAGCGTTCGTTCATGGATATTCCGGTCGGAGGGATCATTCTCTTCGCTCAGAATCTTGAATATCAGGAGCAGACCTCGCAGCTTATCTCTGCTTGTCAGGATTACGCCGAGGAAAGCTGCGGAATCGGATTATTTGTTTCTGTTGACGAGGAGGGCGGAACAGTCGCAAGAGCCGCACAGAAGCTTGGTACCACGTCATTCAGCGATATGTCGTATTACGGTGTACAAAATGATCCTGAACAGGCATACAATATCGGAAGCACCATAGGCAGAGATCTCAGTGCTATTGGCTTTAATGTGGATTTTGCACCCGTTGCAGATGTGAATCTCAATTCCGGAAACGAGCTGGGAAACCGTATTTTCAGCAGTGATCCGGAAATTGTATCAGATATGACAGCAAATGTTGTCATGGGGCTTCAGGATCAGGGCGTATGTGCTACATTAAAGCATTTCCCCGGTCTCGGAGCAGCTGACGGGAATACTCACTACGATAATTCTGTTTATATATACAGAACGCTTGACGAGCTGAGAGAGGCTGAATTTGTTGCGTTTTCCGGTGGAATTGAAGCCGGTGCTGACTTTGTAATGGTAGGACACCAGAAGATATCGGGTGTGGGAGACGATCTTCCTTCTGATCTTTCATATACCGTGGTGACAACGCTTCTCAGAGACGAACTCGGATTTGAGGGGATAGCTGTTACTGACGCACAGCAGATGAATACAATCGCAGGAGTTTACGGCTCCGGAGAAGCAGCAGTAAGATCTGTTGAGGCGGGAATTGATATAATACTTATGCCGGCTGATATCAGATCGGCAGTAGATGCTGTATGCTATGCAGTGGAAGAAGGACGTCTGACCGAGGAACGCATTGATGACAGTGTATTAAGAATACTGAACCAGAAGGCAGAACTCGGTATTCTCGGCATTCAGGAATAAAAAGAGGTGAAACAGAATGAAATACTTTTATCGTAAGAATGAACTCAAAGGTACTGACTGCCATGAGTTTTTCAGAGGAGAATGGGACGGAAGATTCTGGAATGATGATTCTATTTATATCTATGACGAAGATTTCCGCCAGACGGGACTTAGACATATTCTCGGAAAGGTCATTGCAGATTATTCGCCGTACGATTCTACGGAAATATATCCAGATGAATGGGAAAAGATTTGTGAAATGGCAAGACTTTCGGCAGGAGATGCTCTGAAGGAAGTGGAGTCATGGGCTGAAAGAGCCTTTGAGGAGTACGGAATGTTCACTATTCTTGGAATATAACGGGAGAGAAAAGATGTCTTTTATAAATGTACTGAGCAAGGAAGTCTCAGAGCTTATAGCCGCAGGAGAAGTAATAGAAAGGCCCTCCTCGGTTATAAAGGAGCTTGTTGAAAATTCCATAGATTCAGGTGCAGGACACATTACCGTAGAGATAAAGAACGGTGGCTCGACCTATATGAGAGTTACCGACGACGGATGCGGGATGTCTTTTGACGATGTGCCGTTAGCCTTTCTTCGTCATGCAACCAGTAAGATATCCGAGAAGGAGGATCTTGACAATATCCTGACGCTTGGATTCCGAGGTGAAGCTCTTGCCTCTGTTGCGGCAGTTTCAAGGGTTGAGATCATGACGAAGCAGAAATCTGACGCTCTCGGAACGCTTTATGCTATTGAGGGAAGCGTTGGTACAACCCATGAAAGAAGCGGCTGTCCCGACGGAACAACCATAATTATAAGAGATCTGTTCTATAATGTTCCGGCACGAAGGAAGTTCATGAAAAAGGATGTTACAGAAGCAAATGCAGTCGGTCAGATTCTTCGGAAGATAGCTATGTCACATCCGGAAATTTCTTTTAAATTCATCAGGGACAACAAGGTTGATTTCAATTCATGCGGCGACGGAGAACTGTTTTCGGCGATATATGCTGTCTACGGCAGGGATTTCGCCCGTGACCTTATGCCGGTGAGCTACGAAAATGGCGGAATCCGTGTTGACGGTTTCACGATAAAGCCGCTTTATGCCAAGAATAACAGATCCTTCCAGAATTTTTTTGTAAACGGCAGATATGTTCAGTCAAAGCTCTGCTCTGCGGCTCTTGAGAACGCATATACTAATCTTATCATGACAGGAAAATTTCCTGCCTGCGTACTTATGATAAACGTTTCTCCGTCGTCAATGGATGTAAATATACATCCGGCGAAGGCTCAGGTGAGATTTACCGATGAGAAATCCATTTCCGACGCGATATATTTTGCAGTAAAGAATGCCATGCTTCAGGATGGACTTGTATATGAATTCGAGCTGAAATCCTCGGCACAGGACTGGAAAAAGCCTTTGCCGGAGGAAGATAAATCAGTTCAGCAGGAATTCATGTTCACGCCTATCGACAAGATAAACGAGGTTGAGGAAAAGCTTTCCGCAGCTCCGGAACCGCCGAAGCAGATAAGTGCAGATGTTGTCGGGGCGATTCCGGCTGAAACTGCACAGAAGCAGGAAATTCCGGTAAAACAGGAGCTTCCGGAGGTTATTACGGAAGCTGTAAAAGAGGAAATTGTTCCGGAAAAGGAAGAAGCTCCGGTGCCGGTAGAGGGCTTCCGTTTCATAAACAGCAAATCCTTTGAACGTCCGGCACAGACTCCTGAGAAGCCTGTGGAGGCGACTCCGGAAAAGAAATCTGAATGGACGGATAAGCCGAAGATAAAGGTTATAGGCGAGGCTTTTGGAGTATATATCATCGCTGAGACCGAGGATAAAACCATGGTCATGATAGACAAGCACGCCGCCCACGAAAGAATCATCTTTGAAAGGCTGAAAAGCCGCAATTGCCGCCAGTACAGCCAGATGCTTATGAATGGGGTGAAAGTTCTTCTCACAGCCGATGAGTTCAGTGCTCTTGAAGAAAATGTGGATATGCTCGGTGATATGGGATTTGCATTTGATTTCTCACAGCGTCCGTGCGCAGTAGCAACGGCGGTTCCGACTTTTATCATGGAGCTTGACATGGAGGAAATCATTTCTGAGATAGCTCATAATCTGAGGATGCACAATGTAAATCCGCAGTCTCATGCACTGGATGATCTTCTTCATACAGTTGCCTGTAAATCGGCGATAAGGGGCAATGATAAGAATGATATCCGTGAATTGCAGGCACTTGCCGAGGAAGTATACAGCAACGAGACGATACGTCATTGTCCTCACGGCAGACCTGTAATGTTCACGATGTCGAAATCCAATATAGAGCATCAGTTCGGCAGAACCTGAGCTGTGTTAAATATATAAAGGAGGAATCGTTCGTGCATCCATTTCCGTTTTTTGAAATGATTGGCGTTGGATATGTTTTTGCAGCAGCGGTTCTGATCGTTGCTCTGATTGTATGTATTGCCATAACCGTGATTACATCACGAGCATCAAATAAGAAGATGAAAGCTGAGACGGAAAAGGCGATGACAGCTTCTGACAGCGTGACTAATAATCTGACGGACAAGGAGAATGAAGATGTATAACAATAATAAACCCCGTGTCCTTGCCGTTGCAGGTCCCACAGCATCGGGAAAGACATGGCTGGGCGTCGAGCTTGCAAAAAAATATGGCGGAGAGGTTATTTCCGCCGATTCCATGCAGATTTATAAGGGGATGGATATTGCTTCTGCAAAGCCGACAGAGGATGAAATGCAGGGAATCCCGCATCATCTTATAGATTTTCTGGACAGGGATATCGTATTCAGTGCCGCTGATTATGTCCGCCTTGCCCGTGAGAAGATAGACGAAGTTCTCAGTCGGGGAAAGCTTCCGGTGATTGTCGGCGGAACAGGACTTTATATTGATTCTCTGCTTGAAAACGTGAAGTTCTCAGAGGGGGGAAGCGATGAGGAATATAGGGAAAAGCTCTATAAAATCGCCGCACAGGAGGGAAATGAAGCACTTCACGGCAGACTTGTGGAAGTTGATCCGGAGGCGGCAGAGTCGATTCATCCGAATAATACTGTCAGGGTTGTCCGTGCTCTGGAGGTATATCATGTCACAGGACGAAAATTCAGCGAGCTTAAAAAAGAAAGCCGCACTGAGGAGTCGCCGTATGATTCGCTTATAATCGGACTGAATTATCACGACCGCCAGAAGCTTTATGACAGAATCAATCTTCGTGTGGACGAAATGGCTGAAAGAGGGCTTGTGGAAGAAGCACGGGAACTGTACGATCACGGCGGAATGAAGACGGCAGCCAATGCGATAGGGTTCAAGGAATTCATTCCTTTCTTTCAGGGAGTAAAGACTCTTGAGGCTTGTATCGACAAAATCAAACAGGAAACACGACGATATGCCAAGAGACAATTGACGTGGTTTAGGAAAAATCCCAGTATTCAGTGGATTATTTTGGACGAATTTAATAAAAAGAATGAAATTTTAGAAAAATCTGAAAAATGTATAGCAAAATACTGGAATATGTGATATAATGTATAGTGTGTATTTCTATTCAGATGAAGAAGCGTCTGAATGGAATCAGGAACATAATAAAAAAATAAGGAGAATGTGTATGAACAAGGCAATTAATCTTCAGGATGTATTTCTCAATCAGTGCAGAAAAGACAAGATAATGGTTACTATAATCCTTACAAACGGATTCCAGTTCAAGGGTATGGTAAGAGGCTTTGACAGCTATGTTGTGATCTTTGACTGCGACGGAAAGCAGCAGGTTGTGTACAAGCATGCAATTTCAACAATTATCCCCTCAAAGTCTGTATCTATTCTGGATTCATCTGAAAAAAGCGAATAAGGTGATCTGATGCGCTTTTTTAAAACGGAAAGCAGCACGATGGTCAAGGTGCTGCGAAACGCTGTCATTGTACTCTTTGTTGTGATCTTTATCAGTATCGTGTATAATTTCCGCAACAGGGAAAGCAATACGGAAAGCGCTCTCATATCTGAGGCAACAGCTTCAAGAGAATTCAAGGGTGTTTTCATCCGTGATGAAGTCCCCGTTACTTACAGCGGAAACGGCGTACTAAGCTACAATGTCTCCGACGGGGGAAAAGTCGGCAACGGAAGCGTTATTGCAGAGGTCTACTCTGATGAAAATCAGATAGTCATCAACCGCCAGATTGAAAGTCTTACCAAAGAACTGGAAATCCTTGAAAAAATCCAGAATCCGGGAACGGTTGAATCGGCACAGCCATCTTCTGTTTCAGCCGGAATCAAGAACAGTTACCGTAATCTTATATTATGCAGGGATATGGAGGATTATGAAGCCTTTGACGTATCAAAGGAAAATCTTCTTGTCCAGATGAGTACCTATCAGATAATTACCAACGAGGTAAGCGGATTTGAACAGCAGATATCCGATCTTAAGGCTGAGCTGAGAAAGCTCAGAACTCAGACGTCCAGACCGACTGAATCGGTGAAATCAGACAGACCTGCATATTTCGTCAGCTACTGCGACGGATACGAAGGCGAGCTTACAAGCGAAACGCTCGATTCTTTGACGCTCGGAAAAATTGATGAGATAAAGGATGAAAGAAAAACAGATTCAAATATTGTAGGAAAGCTTGTTGAAGGCTATCAGTGGTATATAGCCGGTGAAGTGGATAACTCACGCAAAGAATACAGTATCGGTGCTCAGGTAAAGCTCAGGCTTGAATCCTCATCTGAATACGTTGACGCTGTTATATATGACGTCCGTGATGAGGGGGATCCGGAAAGAAGCCTTATCATCCTTGAATGCAGACTCTTCAACTACGATCTTGTTCAGCACAGAACGGAAAAGGTAGAGCTTGTTATGGGTGATTTCAGAGGTCTTAAGGTTCCCCGTGAAGCGATACGCTTCGATACTCAGAAGGTTGTGGATGAAAACGGAGAGATTACCGGAGAGGCGTCTTTTAAGGGTGTGTATATCCAGAAGGGCGAGCAGATTGAATTCAAGAAAATCGATGTAATTTACGAGGGCAGCGACTATGTACTCTCAAGAATATATGAGGACGACAAAAGTTATCTTGCACTCTACGATGATATAATAACTGAGGGTGTTGATCAGGATGGATAATTACAGCTTTGAAGCAATCAGAGAAAATCTCAGGGTTATCCGTGAAAATATCGGCGAGGCATTGGTAAAATACCGCAGTAGCGACAGTACTGACATTATGGCAGTAACAAAGACTGTTCCGGCTGAGGTGGTCAATCTGGTTTTTGAGCTGGGGCTTGAGCTTCTCGGAGAAAACAGAGTTCAGGAATACCTTTCCAAGGCTGAGTTTTACGATAAAAAAGCAGATGTTCACTTTATAGGCCATTTGCAGACTAATAAAGTGAAATATATAATAAATTCCGTGAGTATGATCCAGTCTGTTGACAGTCTAAAGCTTGCACAGGAAATAAGCAGGCTTGCAGTCAGCAGCAGCAAGGTTATGGATATTCTATGCGAGGTGAACATCGGCGGCGAGGATTCCAAGAACGGTGTCGCTCCTGATGAGCTTGGCGGGCTTCTTGAACAGATATCCTCTCTGGAGGGAGTGAGAATCAGGGGACTTATGACGATTCCCCCTCCGTCTGACAGCGATATCAGTTTCGGCAGAATGCAGGAGCTGTACAGCAGATTCAGAGATGAATATTCTATGGATACCCTTTCAATGGGAATGACTCACGATTATGCACAGGCAGTAAAATACGGCTCGACTATCGTCAGAATCGGTACAGGACTGTTCGGTGCAAGAAGTTATAAATAGCTTTTAAAACGGCATAAAGCCGAAACGTCTCGGGATGCTCCGCATTGATTCCGAAGATGAGATATAAATAAAAAATGCGGAGAAACGGAGTAAAAAAATGAAGCTTTTTGAGAACATCAAGGAATTCTTCTTCGCTCCCGAGGACGAAGAAATGGAACAGACAGAAATGCCCGCACGTCACTCATCACGCAGTGAACGTTCCGGATCATCAGCCGGCGAACAGGAAGAATCAACAGGATTCTCCGGCGAAAGCAGCTCAACAAGAAGAAACAAGGTTGTGAATATCCAGACAACAGCACAGCTTCAGGTAGTACTTGTAAAGCCCTCTGCATTCACAGACGCAAAGCAGATTGCTGATCACCTTATTGCCAAGAAGACAGTTGTTCTTAATCTTGAAACTGCTTCTCCTGAGAACAAGAGAAGAATTATCGACTTCCTCGTAGGCGTTGCGTATGCTAACGGCGGAAGCCTCAAGCCGGTTGCTAATCTGACTTACATCATTACTCCTTACAATGTAGGATTTATTGGTGAGGATCTCGTAGGAGAGCTTGAAAACAACGGCGTATTCATCTGATGAACGGGAGTGCAGAGGATAAGCTCTTTGCCGCACGGCTAAGCGATATTGCAAGCCGAAGTGAGAGAGACAGTATATGCTGCTTTTCAAACTTTCTTGATGAAAAACAGTGTGCAGAAGCAGAACGCTGGTGCAGATACAATGCCGGCTCACTGATGTACACGCTCCATGGCGGCTATCCGGAGGCAAAGAGACGTATTCTTGCAGTTTTCCCTGATTATTACGAGGACTATATTACGGAGGAGTTTCCAATAAAATGCCTGACCTTCACATTCAGAAAAGAGGATAGGCTTACTCACCGTGATTTTCTCGGAACGTTCATGGGACTCCGTCTCAAACGTGAGGTTATCGGCGATATTATTGTCGATGAGGGAATAGCTCAGGTATTTGTTACGGAAATTGCAGCAAAGCTTATAATGTCAGTAGTTTCAAAGATCGGGCGGACAGGCGTGAAAATTACTGACGACCAGCCATATAAGCTGGAAGTAAAACAGAAATTCCAGATCATAAGCGGAACGGTTGCATCCATGCGGCTGGACTGCATTGTGAGTCTCGCGGCAGGAATAAGCAGAGAAAACGCAGCAAGACTTATACGGTCTGAAAAAGTTGATATAAATCATTTCAAGGCTTCATCGGTATCGCAGGAGCTTCGTACAGGAGATATCCTTTCGATAAGAGGAAGCGGCAGATTTGTTTTATCAGAAATAAACGGTCAGACAAAAAAAGGCCGTATACACATCAATCTTTGTAAATTTATTTAGAGGTGAATGAAAATGATAACTTCAAAGGACGTAAGGAATAAAAGATTTGAAAAGGCTGCTTTCGGCTATAAGCAGGAAGAAATCGATGAATTCTTCTCCCAGCTTGAAGCAGAGCTTGATGAAATGGAAAGAGAACGCATTGAGTCAAACAACAAGATTCAGGTTCTTGCTGACAAGGTGCGTGAATACATGAGAGATGAGGACGCTCTTAAGGACGCTCTTCTCGGAGCTCAGAAGCAGGGACATCAGGTTATAAACGAAGCAAAGGAAAAGGCAGAGCAGATTATCGCTGAGGCTGAGGCAAAGGCAGCAGAGCTTGAGGACGAAGCAACTCGTCAGCACGCTGAGGCTATGGAACGCAACCGTGAAGAGATCACAAGAGAAAGAGAAGCTCTTATCGAGGCTCAGCAGCAGGTAGCAGAATTCAAAAAGAGCCTTTTCGATATGTACAAGTCTCATCTTGAGCTTATCTCATCTATGCCTGAAACCTTTGAAGAGGCAACAGCTGAGGCTCAGACAGCTGAACAGATCGCTGCTGCTGTAACAGCTGAAGAGGTTTGATTCGATTCTGAAACAATAAATGACAGCTTTGCAAAAGCATAGCTGTTAATATATAACGAAATACGGTTGAAAGGAGGATCTCTCTTGGCTGAGAGGGATCGAGTAAAAATGGCACAGGATTACAATAATACGCTTAATTTACCTAAAACAGATTTCCCTATGCGTGGAAATCTGCCGAAAAGAGAGCCTGAGACCCTTGAAAAATGGGAAAACGAAAGACTTTACTACAAGATGATCGAAAAGAATAAGGGTAAGAAAACATATATTCTTCATGATGGACCTCCCTATGCAAACGGCGAGATCCACCTTGGCACAGCCCTTAACAAGACCTTGAAGGACTTTATAGTTAAATACAAGAATATGAGCGGATTCTGTGCTCCCTACGTTCCGGGCTGGGATACTCACGGACTGCCTATCGAGCTTAAGGCAATGAAGGCTATCGGCGTTGAAAATGGTGCAATCTCTCCGGTAGAGCTGAGAAAGCACTGTCACGATTATGCTATGACTCACGTTGATAACCAGATGAAGCAGTTTAAGAGAATCGGTTCCATCGGAGATTATGACTACCCATATCTCACTCTCCGTCCTGCTTATGAGGCAAGACAGGTTGAGGTGTTCGGAGCAATGGCAAAGAAGGGCTATATGTACAAGGGACTCAAGCCCGTTTACTGGTGTCCTGACTGTAATACAGCACTTGCTGAGGCTGAAATCGAGTATTCCAACGATCCCTGTTACTCAATCTATGTAAAATTTAATGTTACAGACGATAAGGGAATCTTTACCGGAATGGGACTCGACCTTTCAAAGGTTTATTTCGTTATCTGGACTACAACAACATGGACAATCCCTGGCAACCTTGCTATCTGTCTTGGACCTGAATATAACTATACTCTCGTAAAGGTTGGCGATGAGTACTACGTTATGGCTGAGGAGCTTGTAAAGACAACTATGGAAACTGCCGGTATCACTGAGTATACCACAGACGGAATATTTACAGGTGCAGAGCTTGAAGGAATGAAGACAAAGCATCCGCTTTATGACCGTCCGTCACCGATCATTGTAGGCGATCACGTTACGCTTGAAAGCGGTACAGGATGCGTTCATACAGCTCCCGGATACGGTGTAGAGGACTTTGAGGTATGCAAGAATTACGATGATATCGGAATTATCGTATGCGTTGACGCAAAGGGTAAGCAGACTGCCGAGGCAGGCGAATTCGAGGGCATGGATACAGATGAAGCTAACAAGGCTATCGCTGCAAAGCTTACAGAGCTTGGTGCTATGCTCGCAACACAGAAAATCGTCCATCAATATCCTCATTGCTGGCGCTGTCACAGTCCGATCATCTATCGTGCAACAGAGCAGTGGTTCTGCTCAGTAAACGGCTTCAAGGATGAAGCTATAAAGGCTATCGAGGATGTTCAGTGGATTCCTGAATGGGGCGAGGACCGTATCAAGGGCATGGTCCGTGACCGTTCTGACTGGTGTATTTCCCGTCAGAGAACATGGGGCGTACCGATTCCCGTTGTATACTGCAAGGACTGCGGAAAGCCGATATATACAGATGAAACCATCAAAGCTATTGCAGATCTTTTCCGTAAGGAAGGTTCTGATGCATGGTGGATCAAGGATGCAAGCGAGTTCATCCCCGCAAGCGTAAAGTGCGACTGCGGATGCGGTGAGTTCACAAAGGAATACGACATAATGGACGTATGGTTCGACAGTGGTGTATCACATACTGCTGTAATGGACGATTTTGACAGCCTTTCATGGCCGGCTGATCTCTACCTTGAGGGTGCTGATCAGTACAGAGGATGGTTCCAGTCAGCACTCCTTACTTCTGTTGTATATAAGGGAACAGCTCCCTACAAGGCTGTATGTACTCACGGATGGGTAGTTGACGGTGAAGGCAAGACAATGCACAAATCGCTCGGCAATGGAATTGATCCCAGCGAGATTACAGACCAGTATGGTGCAGATATTCTTCGTCTGTGGGTGGCTTCTTCTGACTATCACTCTGATATCAGAATCTCAAAGACAATCATCGGACAGCTTTCTGACGCCTATAAGAAGATCAGAAATACAGCAAGATTTATTCTCGGAAACCTCGGAAACGGCAAGGGCTTTGAACCGGATACCGACAGTCTTTCTGATGACAAGCTCACTGAGCTTGATAAATGGGCACTTATGCGTCTTGATGCCCTCATTGACAAGGTAAACGAGGGATATAATTCCTTTGATTTCCATATTGCATTCCATGCTATCCATAACTTCTGCGTAATTGATATGTCCAACTTCTATCTTGACATTATCAAGGACAGACTCTACTGCGAGAAGGAGAATTCCGAGCTTCGTCGCTCTGCACAGACAGCAATGTATCGTATCCTCAGTGCAGTAGCAAGACTTGCAGCACCTATCATTTCCTTCACAGCTGAAGAAATCTGGCAGTTCATGCCGCACACTGCATCTGACGACAAGGAAAGCGTATTCCTCAATCAGATGCCTGAGAAGTCTGGCATTGAATTCAGCACAGAATTCGTTGATAAGTGGAGCTTCCTCTACGCAGCCCGTGAACAGGCAAATAAGGTTCTTGAAGAAGCAAGAAATGCCAAGACTATCGGTAAATCACTTGAAGCAAAGATCGTAATCAGAAGCAGTGCAGACGATTATGACAGATATTCTGAATATGCAGAGCAGCTCAAGGAAGTACTGATTGTTTCAGATATCGCCGTTGAAAAATCAGAGGGCGAGACTGTATTCGAGGTTGAAAGAGCAGAAGGCGGAAAGTGTGACAGATGTTGGTGCTACTCCAATTATGTTGGAACAAATCATACACATCCTACACTCTGTGAGAGATGTGCTATTGCAATTGAGGCTTAATTAGTATTATATTGCCTGCTGTCATACGGCAGCAGGCAATTCTTGAAAGGATAAATTTTTGTGGCTATACTGCTTGTTGCAATGATATTAATTCTTATCGCAGCCGATCAGCTTATAAAGCTGTGGGCAGTGAAATCCCTTGAACCGGTCGGAAGCATGGACTTCATTCATTTCGGTGATTTTGAGATTTTCGACCTGACTTATCTTGAAAACAGAGGAGCTATCTTCGGCAGTATGGCAGGACAGCGCTGGTTCCTTGTAGGCTTTACATCCCTTGTGATACTTGCCGGAATATTCATACTTTTCCGTTATATGAATCGCTCAAAGCTTCTTAGTACGGCGATTTCGCTGTTTATTGCCGGAGGAATCGGTAATCTCATAGACCGCATACGCTTTGGATATGTAGTTGATATGTTTGAGCTTAAATTGTTCAAGTTCGCAATTTTTAATTTTGCGGATATCTGCGTGACATTTGCTTTTGTAATGGTTATAATATATGCGATATTCATTGATCCTAAGATTGAAAAGCAGCTTAAGGCAGAAAAAGAGGATGTATCCGATGAGTGAAATCATATCTCTTACAGCAGCCGCAGACGATGCCGGAATCCGGATTGATAAGTATATTCCGGACAATATTGCGGAGCTTACACGCTCGGCTGTTCAGGGACTGTGTGAATCGGGAGGAGTTTCTGTAAACGGAAAAAGTATGGCAAAAAACTACAAGCTCCGTGAGGGCGATGTGATTTCCGTCACGATTCCGGATCCCCAGCCAATGGACGCTGTTCCGGAAAATATTCCGCTTGATATAGTTTACGAGGATGCTGATTTGCTTGTGGTCAACAAGCCGAAGGGAATGGTAGTTCATCCGGCGCACGGAAACTATACCGGAACGCTCGTGAATGCACTTCTTTACCACTGCGGAGACAGCCTTTCCGGAATAAACGGAGTAATCCGTCCGGGGATTGTCCACAGAATTGACAAAAACACAAGCGGTCTGCTTATCGTTGCAAAAAACGATGCTTCTCATCTGAAACTTGCAGAACAGATAAAGGAACACAGCTTTACCCGTGAATACGAGGCGGTTGCGTCAGGATATTTCAAGGAAACATCAGGAAAAATTGACGCTCCTATCGGACGCCATAAGATTGACCGCAAGAAAATGTGCGTGACGACTGAAAATTCCAGAAATGCTGTTACACATTTTGAAGTCATTCGCCAGTACGGCGGATATGCTCACGTCCGTCTGAGACTGGAAACAGGACGCACCCACCAGATTCGTGTACATCTTGCGTATCTTGGTCATCCGGTGCTTGGAGATGATGTCTACGGAAAGCCGTATAAAGGCATTGACGGACAGTGCCTTCACGCACGGAAAATAGGCTTTATCCACCCTTCAACGGGAGATTATATGGAGTTTACAAGCAATCTGCCTGATTATTTCAGCAGTATACTTGACAAGCTCGGGAAAATGTGAGGAGGAATACGATGTTCAGCGATATAAGTAAAGTAATTCTTCTCAGCGATATGGACGGAACACTCCTCAATTCAAAAAAGCAGATCACCGACCGTGACAGGGCAGCAATTGAAAAATTCACATCTTTGGGTGGAAAATTTACAGTTGCTACGGGAAGAACGATACAGTCGTTTGAACAGTTTACACGGCTTCTTGATCTGAAAATGCCGGTAATTATGTATAATGGGGCGGCTATCCACGATTATACTTCCGGAGAAACGCTGTATACGCATCCGCTGCCGGAAAAGGCAAAGTCTGCCGCACTGGAGATCATGGAAATGATTCCGGATATTGGTGGCGAAGTGCTAAAAACTGATGGTACTTATGTATTCAGCAACACTGAATATCAACAGCTTCATACAAAGCTGTGCAATATTGTTCCTTATTATAAGGAGCTTGTTGAAATCGAGGATGGCGGCTGGCTCAAGGTGCTTTTTTCACTTGCACCGGAGGATATACCGTTTCTTGAAATTCTCATAAAACAAAGAGGCTTTGACAAGGACTTTGATTTTGTTAGATCGTCGGAGATTTTCCTTGAAATGCTTCCCAAGGGCGTAAGCAAGGGTTCGGCTCTGAGGGAGTACCGCAGACTTCCGGGAATGGAGGGCATGACCTTTGTAGCAATCGGAGACTTCGATAATGATATCGAAATGATCTGCGAGGCTGATCTCGGAGTATGTCCGGCAAATGCTGAGGAATCGGTAAAAAACAAAGCTGATCTTGTGCTGAAAATTTCCTGCGATGAGGGTGCAGTTGCCGAGCTTACAGATGAGATAATACATAGGTGCGGAATCTCATAAAAGGCTTAGAATAGCCATGCTACGAAAAGTAGCATTGATGTTATCACATATATTCTTGCAATTTTTCGGTGGTGGAATTATACTGAAAACAGACGGGGAAACCGTACTACGTTTTTGGAGGAATTAATATGACATTTTCAGAAAAACTTAAAGAAGCAAGAAAAAATGCAGGACTTACACAGGAGCAGTTTGCAGAAAAACTTTGTGTATCAAGACAGGCTGTGACCAAGTGGGAAACAGGCAAAGGACTTCCGGACATTGAAAATATGAAAGCGATTTCCGGACTTCTCAACGTGAGCATTGATTATCTTCTCAGTGACGAGGAGTGCAACGTTCAGGAACTGAGAGAAAAGATAGACCTTGAAAAGTTTTCTGCCGGAAACGGTGCAAGAAATCCAAAGGATGCCTGCTGTGCGGCTAAATATCCGAAGGCAGAGCATATATACGCTCTGCACAGACAGAAAAAAATGTCAAAAGCGGAATGGGTAGCTGATTTTATCATAGGTGCCGGAACGCTCAATATATATGATTCCATCGCTAACTATGGACAAATTTATTATCTCGTTGAATCAGAGGGAAAACAGTTTTTCGTCTGTGTTGACGATGATTTTATAACATCCTCGGCTCTTTCTTCAAAATATGAGGGAAAGAAGTTTCAGAGGGGAAAATATATCTATAAAAAACTTTATGATATAAAAGTAAAATAAAGCAAATAAAAATGGAGGTTATTATGGACGCATCTACAAAAAAGAATTTGCAGAAGATTGCCTGCAATGTCAGAATGGGCGTTATTGAGGGGACTTACAATGCAAAGTCCGGTCATCCCGGCGGTTCTCTTTCTATCAGCGATACTCTGACATATCTGTATTTTAATAAAATGAATATAGATCCGGCAAATCCGGATGACACAGGCAGAGACCGTCTTGTGCTTTCAAAGGGACATACAGCACCGGCTCTTTATTCAGTGCTGGCACAGAAGGGATATTTCTCCGCAGATGAGCTTAAATCCCTCCGTCACATAGGTGCAATGCTTCAGGGACATCCCTGCATTCACATTCCCGGGGTAGATATGTCCAGTGGCTCGCTCGGACAGGGGATTTCCGCAGCTTGCGGAATGGCTCTTGCCGGAAAGCTTGACGGAAGCTCCTATAAAGTATATACAATTCTCGGTGACGGCGAGATAGAGGAAGGTCAGGTATGGGAGGCAGCTATGTTTGCTGCTCATTATAACCTTACGAATCTTGTTGCTGTTGTTGACAATAACGGTCTCCAGATTGACGGAGCTATCACAGAGGTATGCTCACCGGAGCCTATTACAGATAAATTTGCCGCATTCGGCTGGCACGTTATCACTATGGACGCTCATGATTTCGATGATATCGACAGAGCCTTCACAGAGGCAGAGGCTGTAACTGACAAGCCTGTTGCAATTATTCAGAAGAGCGTCAAGGGTAAGGGCGTTTCGTTCATGGAAAATCAGGTTGGCTGGCACGGAACAGCTCCCAATAAGGAGCAGTACGATCAGGCAATGGCAGAGCTTAACGCACAGTTAAAGGAATTGGAGGGCTGAGATCATGGCAGATGTAATTAAAAAGGCAACAAGAGACAGCTACGGCGAGGCTCTTCGTGATCTTGCAGATGAATACAAGGACCTCGTTGTTCTTGACGCTGACCTTGCAGCAGCCACAAAGACGAGTATCTTCAAGAAGTCATATCCGGAACGCTTTTTCGACTGCGGAATTGCCGAAGCCAATATGATGGGCGTTGCAGCAGGTCTTTCAGCGTGCGGAAAGATTCCGTTTGCAAGTACATTTGCAATGTTTGCTGCTGGCAGAGCTTATGAAATCGTAAGAAACTCAATCGGATATCCTCACCTCAACGTGAAGATAGGTGCTACTCATGCCGGAATTTCTGTCGGTGAGGACGGTGCAACACACCAGTGCAACGAGGATATTGCTCTTATGAGAACAATTCCCGGAATGACAATTATCAACCCATGTGATGATGTTGAAGCTAAGGCTGCTGTAAAGGCTGCACTTGACTTCAATGGTCCTGTATATATGCGTTTCGGACGTCTTGCGGTTCCGGTAATCAATAATGCAGATGAGTATAAATTCGAGCTTGGCAAGGGTGTAGTTCTTCGCGAGGGAACAGATGTTACAATTGTTGCAACAGGTCTCATGGTAAACGAGGCGGCTGAGGCTGCAAAGGTACTTGAAGCGGAAGGAATCTCAGCTCAGGTTGTGAATATTCACACTATCAAGCCTCTTGACAAGGAGCTTATCGCTCAGTGTGCAGAGAAAACAGGACTTATCGTTACTGCTGAAGAACATAGCGTTATCGGCGGACTTGGTTCTGCTGTTGCTGAAACGGTTACAGAAATGTGTCCTGTTCCTGTTGTTAAAATCGGCGTTAATGACGAGTATGGTCATTCCGGACCTGCACTTGATCTTCTCAAGGAATTCGGGCTTTCTGCTGATAATATCGTAAAGACAGTAAAGGAAGCAATGAAGCTTAAAAAGTAAATTAAAAGGCGGCTGGATATTTTCAGCCGCTTTTTTTGTCATCATGTGTCTATTGCAGGTTTCGCTTATAAGCTGGAATTTTTTTGAAAAACCGGTTGAATTTCCGTTGAAAGTATGCTATAATAATAAAGTATTGTTAAAATCAGAAAAAATATGCTGTTTCGGAAAAGTATCTCAGGGAACGGCAGAACGGAGCTATTATGAATTACTTTGATATTTTCGCATTGACACAGCAGGCAGAAGTTGAAAACCCATCACTTTTCCCTTTTCCATTCAAAATGCACCTGATATTTGCCTGCATTGGTGCGATTTTCTTTGCATACCGCTTTTTTACACAGAAGCGTCCGTACCAGCTTATCATGGCAATTGCAATTCCGGCTTCACTTATTATCTGGCTTTCAGAGAGTAGAACGCTCTTTTACGGACTCGGAATAGCTGAAGCAGTGCTGATTCTTGCGGCGGCTGCAACATCAGTGATCTTCAAGGCACCTGTCGAAAGTGAAGAAGATGCAGAATCAGAAGAAGCTGAGGAATCCGATGATAAGGAAGAATCCGACGCAGACAGCAATGAATCTGAAACGGAGGAAGAAGCTTGAAAATCGTAATTACCGACTGGTCAACAGTGAATTTCAGCGGTGATATTCCTGAGGATAAGCTAAGAGAGTCGGGCGAAGCTGAATTCTTTCCTCTTACAAAGCCGGAGGAAACAGCTTCACGCATAGGAGACGCTGAAATAGTACTCTGCAATAAAACTCCAATTACCCGTGAGATTATGGATTCCTGTCCGAATCTCAGGTATGTAGGACTTTTTGCTACCGGCTACAACAATGTGGATTTAGAAGCGGCAACAGAAAAGGGAATTACGGTCTGCAATGCCGGACAGTATTCTACAAATGCCGTTTCACAACAGGTTTTTGCATATATCCTCGATCATTTCAGCCGTATAAGAGATTACGACGATCTTGTAAAATCAGGCGAATGGGAACGCTCAGCTACATTTTCTTTCTTTCCTCTGCCTATCGGAGAGCTTGCCGGAAAGACGCTTTCAGTTGTCGGATACGGTTCAATCGGAAAGCGTGTTGCTGAAATCGGCAGTGCCTTCGGAATGAACGTTATCGTCTCCACGAGAACAGCACCGGAAAGTTGTCCCTACGAGGTTACGGATGTATATACAGCCGCTGAAAAAGCAGATATCTTGACGTTCCATTGTCCGCTTACGGAGAAAACAAAGGGCATTATAAATAAAGAACTCCTTAGCAGAATGAAAAAGAATGCCGTGCTTATAAACACTGCAAGAGGAGGAATCGCAGATGAAAACGCTCTTGCAGAGGCACTTAATGCCGGAGTAATATCTGCTGCATACGTCGATGTTCTGGAACAGGAGCCGATGTCGCCGGATACTCCGCTTAAAAATGCTGCAAATTGTTGTATTACTCCGCATACAGCATGGGCTGCCCTCGAAACACGGGAGCGTCTTGTTGATATAGTATGTGAAAATCTGAGAGCATGGCAGAACGGAACTCCGATAAACAAAGTAAACTGAAAGAAGCATTTTATGAGAAATATTTCTGAAAAAAAACGAATAGTTATAAAGCTGGGTACATCAACACTTGCCCATGCTACGGGAAAACTTAATATAAGAAGAATGACGAACCTTGTCAGGGTAATCTCTGATCTTCACAACTCAGGACGCGAGATAATTATGGTATCGTCCGGAGCTGTGGGACTTGGTGCCGGTAAGCTGGGACTTCCCGAAAAGCCGAAGGAAACAAAGGCAAAGCAGGCGGTTGCGGCTATCGGTCAGTGCGAGCTGATGCACGTCTATGACGATATGTTTGCAAAATACAGCGTCACGGTTGCACAGATACTTCTGACAAAGACGATAATCAATAACCCCAATCACTGCGAGAACTTCAAGAATACAATCGAAACGCTTGTCGGAATGGATGTTATCCCGATCGTGAACGAAAACGATACAATTGCAATTGACGAGCTGGAGCTTGAAATCGGAGAAAACGATTCGCTTTCAGCACTCGTTGCAGAGCTGTCTCATGCAGATCTGCTGCTGATTCTTTCAGACATCGACTGCCTTTATGACGATGATCCGAGGAAGAATCCCGATGCAAAGCCGATTACTGTGGTAGAGGAAATCACACCGAAGATTGAGCAGATGGCAGGCGGTGCAGGCTCCGGACTGGGCACAGGTGGTATGTCCACAAAAATAAATGCCGCCAAGATAGCAACAGAAGCGGGAATCGACATGGTTATCATGAACGGCAGAGATCCCGAACTTCTTTACGATCTTTTTGAAAATAAGGAAATAGGAACAATATTCAAATCTAAGAGGTGACTATAATGAGCTATACAGAGGAACTCGGAAAAAGAGCAAAGGCAGCCGAGGCGGCATCGGCTGGAGTGTCAAGTCAGATTAAGGACAAGGCACTTGCGGCAATATCAAAGGCACTTATTGAGAACAAGGAGCTTATAATTGCTGAAAATGCAAAGGATATCGCTAATGCAAAGGCAAACGGCATGACCGAAGCAAAGCAGGACAGACTCAGGCTTGATGAAAAACGTATTGAGGATATTGCAAAGGGAGTCAATGAAATTATCGCCCTCGCTGATCCTATCGGCGAGGTTGTAGGCGGCGGAAATCGTCCGAACGGCTTGCAGATAATCAAAACCCGTGTACCGCTGGGAGTTATCGGCATAATCTTTGAGTCACGTCCGAATGTTACAGTTGACGCGGCGGCTCTTTGTCTGAAAACAGGAAATGTTGTCATCCTTAAAGGCGGCAAAGAGACTATAAACTCCAATGTATGCCTTGGAAATATAATGCGTAAGGCTATTGAGGAAGCAGGACTTCCTGCCGATATGGTACAGGTTGTTGAGAATACAGACCGTGAGACAACAACGGAGCTTATGCGTCTCAACGGATACGTTGACGTTATTATTCCGAGAGGCGGAGCAAATCTCATTCAGGCAGTAGTAAAGAACGCTACTGTTCCCGTAATTGAGACAGGTGCCGGCAACTGTCATGTTTACGTTGACGCTTCCGCAGACCTTGACATGGCTGTGGATATAACAGATAACGCAAAAACCCAGCGTCCTTCTGTATGCAATGCAATCGAGACACTGCTTGTTCATAAGGATATTGCCGAAAAGTTCCTGCCGATGATTGCAGAACGCTTTGAGAATCATAACGTGAAGATATATGGCTGCGATACAACAATTGCTGTTCTCGGCGATTCTGTTGAAAAGGCTACGGAGACGGAGTATGCCACAGAATTCAATGATTTCGTAATTGCGGTAAGGGTTGTGGAGGATATCGACGAGGCTATTGCTCATATCAGAAAATATACCACACGTCATTCCGAGTGTATCGTTACAAGCTCTCTTGAGAGTGCAGAAAAGTTCCAGAGATGCGTTGACGCTGCCGCTGTTTATGTAAATGCTTCAACAAGATTTACTGACGGCGGAGAATTCGGATTCGGTGCAGAGATCGGAATTTCAACCCAGAAGCTCCATGCGAGAGGTCCTATGGGACTCAAAGAGCTTACAACGATAAAATATCTCATTAATGGAAACGGACAGATAAGATAAAAATATTTTTCTTAATTTTAATTTATTTTGGAGGTCGTAATGGCTATCAGAAAAGATCTTGACGATATGCTCAATAGTCTCAGAGGAAGCACCCCTGAAAAAGCAGCACCGTCAAAGGTAAAACCTGTAAAAAATAAAAGCGTTTACGATAATATGTCAGTTGAAGACCTTTTGAATGCACTGACAGTTGAAAAAAAGCCTTCCCTTGCGGAAAATATCCTTAACGAGCTTGACGGAAAGGAGGACAAGGCGTCGGCAGAAGCACCAGTGAAGCCTGTTCCGCAGCCGAAGCCGGTTGCAGCTCCAACTCAGAAGAAAAAGGTTGTGATTACCGGAGAGCTTCCTGATTACGAGGAGCTTCTGCGTCAGGAGGAGGAAAAGAAAAGACAGGAACGTCTTAGAGCTGAAAATTTCAGAATGAACCTTACAGGAACAATTCCTGAGCCTGAGGTAATCCATGAACCCGAAATGATTCCTGAGCCTGAGGTAATCTCTGAGCCTGAACAGGAATCAGAAGTTGAGCCGATTTCCGTACAGGAGGAGATCTCTGAGGAAATTGCTCCTGAGCTTCCTGAGACTGAGGATGTTCCGGAACCAGAACAGATTTCTGACAGCACATCGGAAAACCAGACCTCAAAAAAGAAGAAAAAAGGACTTTTCTCAAAGAAAAGTAAGAAGAATTATTCCGAGGAAGAATCAGATAATGACGATATCCCCGAGGCTGACGCTGAATCAGGAGATCTTTTTAATAACGATTCTGCTGGAAATGATGAGGACAATAAAACAGAATCGGCAACTGATCTCATAGAAGCCGCACTTGCCGCCATAAATGGTATATCTGATGCAGTTGAGCCGATAGTGACAGATGAAAATACAGCTGACGTACAGCCGGAGAACGAGGATGAAGAAACTCCGGAGCAGAATGACGCAGTTTCCGGACTTATAGAGGATATCCGTGAAAATGCCGCCAATGCAATTGCAGAGCTTGATGAAATCAGCAGTTCAGACGATGAAGAAGCTGCTGAAATCAGTGAATCTGATGAATCATCAGAATACGTTCAGAATCCGGAGGAAGAAAATACGGCAGAGGAGTCTGAACAGAAGGAGCCACCCAGAAAAGGAAAGATAACCTCTGTACTTTCAAAGATACTTGATGAGGATCCTGAAACTCTCATCGACGTCAAGAAAGAAAAAATAGAAGGGGATGAAGAAAAGACTCCGAAGAAAAAGAAAATAAAAAGGAATATATTTGCAGTTCTGGGTGTGATTTTTACTATTTTTGCCGTAATCGGAATTGTAGCAACTGTTGGTTGGGGGATACGCAAGATCAGAGGATTTGCTACCGGCGAAGCTAAAAAGGATGGCTTCACAGAGCTTGTTTATCCTGTTGTGATAATGGATATTGAGTCGTTTGACAAGCCATCAGATCTCACATCTGAGCAGATAATCACTGCGTCGATCTGGTCGATTATCATGAATGATGAAAAGCTTGAAAAATATCCTGTCAATGTTGCCGGAGGAGATGTCATACTGATTTCTGCGTACGATATTGAGGCAGAAGCTGTGGCACTCTTTGGACCGGAACATGCTGAATTTGTTCATACAACGGTAGGTCCCATGACATCACGCTTCTACTATGATCCTGAAAAGGGCGTGTATAATGTGCCTGTTCATCCGATTGTTTTCACATACAAGCCAGAAATAAAATCAATTGAAAAAAGTGGAAACGATTATACTATCACGGTGGATTATATAGACGAAAGACCTTCATGGATGGAGGACAGCGTATCAAAGTCAGTTGAATTTCATGTAACGGAAAAAAGCGACGGAACATATCAGTTCAACTCAATGAAAATCCTCTTTGTAAAGAATAATCTGTAATAAAAATCCCGTCAGAGCCATGAGCGTTATGGTTCTGACGGGATTTTGTTTTATTATTCAGTTTTACTGTAATCCTTGAAGCATATATTCAAATCAACGTCCCCATTTATACCCGGAACCTTTCCGGTCGAGGTATACTGCCACATCTGGTAATCATAGTAATATGTAGGTTTGTCGTTGTATTCAGCCAGCCAGAAATCGTAATCCTGAAGGCGTGGGAGATCAAGCTTGAACATCGAAGTATTCTTGTTTTGGTAGATCATGGGAGTATATCCTGCTGATTTTACACGTTCACAGAAGGATATGCAGCATTCAGTGAGAGTATCAACAGAAACCTTGTCAGTTCTTGCCGAGTCGTTGTATATCAATTCCCAGTCAAAGACAACTGGATAAGAGATATTGAACGGTTCAATGGCATCAATAACGACATCAGCCTCAGCGATAGCTTCTTCCGGAGTCACAGCCTGAGAGTAGAAATAAACACCAAGCTTTATTCCAGCTTTATCGGCATTCCTGAGATTTTCCTCAAATGTGGTATCAAGAGTGATATCTCCGCCGCCGTAGGTACGGTATCCGACTCGTATTATGGCAAATTCGATTCCGGCATTCTTTACCTTCTGCCAGTCAATAGTTCCCTGATGCTCTGAAACGTCAACGCCGGCGATAGAGGTGATTTCTCCGTTCTGAGTGTAGAAGGAGTAGCCGTTTCTTGTGACGAGCTGTTCCATATCGAGCTGACACGCCGGAACATCGGCGAAAACGGGGAAGAATATCTCCCCGTAAACGCTGTCCTTCATGAGGATTTTTTTACCGTCAAGCTGATATATGGTTTCTTCCTTTTCTATAACAGGACGTGTTCTGACCTGAGGTTCAATGGAATCTGAATCTGTGCTTGCCGGAACAGCTTTATCATCTGTAAAACGCTCACGAAGGAATACATTCCATGCAAGCTCACCGGAAAGCACGATAATCAGCAGCATTTCAACGAACGCTATGAATCTGAATTTGTTTTTCGGCTTTTTTTCCTTGTGCTTCCGTGATGATTTACGGGATTTTTCATTTTCCTGTAATTCCTGTCCGGTTATCTGCTGATTCCCGATATTTTCAGTCATTTTTTCCTCCGTTATTGATTATGTTCAATCAGCCGCGAAGCTCAGCTCCGAGAGCAGAGAGTGCCTTAAGAACACGCTTCATAGCTCCGTCAGCCTGTTCATCAGTGAGAGTTCCCTCGTGTGAACGCATAGAAATGGAGTATGATACGCTCTTTTTGCCGTCTTCGATCTGCTTGCCCTTGTATACGTCAAAGAGAGTAACCTTTTCGAGGATTTTTCCGACAGCACCCTTGATAGCCTTTTCAAGCTCAGCAACAGGAATTTCATCATCACAGATAAGGCTGAGATCTCTTGTAGTAGCCGGGAACTTAGGAAGCGGCTGATAAGTGATCTTTCCGGCAGCAACAGACATAAGCTCAGTGATATTAAGCTTTGCAATGTAAGTCTTTGTGCCGAGTTTGTAGGTGTCCTGAACCTCGGGATGAACCTCGCCCATGATACCGAGGATTACATCACCCTTGAGGATAACTGCGCTTCTTCCGGGATGGAGAGCATATTTTTCATCGGAAGCATTGCTGTCGCCTGCACGAACGTAGTCAACATCGCTGATGCCGATTTCGTCAAGAAGCTGCTCGATCATGCCCTTTAATGTGTAGAAATCAGCCTCTCCGCCGTACATACCGATAGTAAGCTTCTGAGGCTCATCGGGAAGTGAATATTCATAGCGGTGCTTTTTGTTTCCGCTGCTTGCAAGGATATCGCCGTTGATATAGGGCTTTTCTTCCTTAGCGGGAATGTATTCCTTAGAAATTTCAAAGAGACAAGCCTTTTCGTTTCTGTTGTTGTAGTTGAAGGAGAGTACATCAAGCATTGAGGGAATAGTAGTAGTTCTCATAACGCTTGTATCCTCACCGAGAGGATTAACGATCTTTACAACCTTGCGGAGCTCGCTGTTCTCAGGAAGTCTGATTTTATCGAAGTATTTGGGAGAAACGAAAGAATATGTTGCGATCTCGTAGCCGCCGAGAGAAACAGCGGCATTTCTGAGAGTGCGGACAAACTTCTGTTCCTCAGTGAATTCAGCCTTTGCAACGCCTCTGAAATCACTGGAGGGGATGTTGTTGTAGCCGTAGATTCTTGCTACTTCCTCAGCAATATCTGCCTTGCAGCCGATATCAATTCTGAATGAGGGAGCAACCGTCTTTCCGTCTGCAAAAGTGAAGCCAAGACGTCCGAGGTAATTCTTCATGTCAGCGTCGGAGATATCAGTTCCGAGGAAATTATTGATCCACTCAGGGTTGAATTCTACTTCAGAGGGAACATAGTCGGAGTGATCGCAGTCGATAACTGTGCTGAGAACTTCACCGGCACCAAGCTCCTCAACGAGCTGGAACGCTCTCTTAAGGCAAACCATGCTGATAAGCGGATCAACGCCCTTTTCGTATCTTGAAGAAGCGTCAGACTTCAGTTTAAGAGCCTTTGATGTACGGCGAACCTGTGAGGGCTCAAAGTAAGCAGACTCAAATACAACAGTTGTAGTATCATCCATGATACCGCTGTATTCACCGCCCATAACGCCGGCAACAGCAACGGGCTTCTTTTCGTCAGCGATAACGAGCATATCATCGGAAAGCTCTCTCTCTACACCGTCAAGAGTCATGATTTTTTCGCCGTTTACAGCGTTTCTTACGTTGATGTGTGCACCTTCAACGTAGCGGAGATCGAATGCGTGCATAGGCTGACCGTATTCAAGCATAACGTAGTTTGTGATATCAACGAAGTTGTTGATAGGACGAACACCGCTTGCACGGAGACGCTCTCTCATCCATCTGGGAGAAGGTTCGATTTTTACGTTCTTTACGATACCTGCACAGTAACGCTTACACTTTTCAGTGTTGTGGATATCTACCTTGAGAAGCTCGTTTATATCGCCGTCAACGCCCTTGAATGTGGGTTCAGGAATATTCAGTGTAAGATCGAAGGTTGCAGCAGTTTCTCTTGCAAGACCTGTAACGCTGAGACAGTCAGGGCGGTTTGAAGTGATTTCAAACTCAACCGATGTGTCGTCAAGACCGATTGCCGAATGGATGTCCTGACCAATAGTACAGTCCTCCTCGATCACGAAAACGCCCTCGGGATCAGCATAAGGGAAGTCGTGTGAAGTAAGACCGAGTGTATCAAGTCCGCAGAACATTCCGAAGCTTTCAACGCCACGGAGCTTGCCCTTCTTGATTTTAAATCCGCCGGGAAGAACTGCTCCGTCAAGAGCAACGGGAACAATATCGCCTTCCTTGACATTCTTTGCATTTGTTACAATCTGTATGGGAGCGTCCTTGCCGACTTCAACCTGACATACGAAAAGAGCGTCAGCATTTTCGTGAGGTCCCTTTGAGAGAATCTTTCCGACTACTACGTTTGTAATCTCTTTGCCTTCGACCTCATAGCCCTCTACCTTCGAACCACTCATTGTAAGAGCGTGACAGTAATCTTTTATCGGCATATCGGCTTTAACATAGTCGTTAAGCCATTTCATTGATAAATTCATATATTTATTCCTTTCAGAAGAATTTCGTTATTATCAGAACTGCTCTAAGAATCTCACATCGTTCTCGTAGAGGAGACGGAGATCGTTGATGTCATAGCGTCCCATAACCATACGCTCAAGACCGAGACCGAAAGCGAATCCGGAGTAAACCTCAGGGTCGATACCGCAGTTTTCAAGAACCTTGGGGTGAACCATACCAGCGCCAAGAAGCTCGATATATCCTTCGTCCTTGCACATGGAGCAGCCCTCGCCGCCGCAGTTGAAGCAGCTGATATCAACTTCACATGAAGGCTCAGTGAACGGGAAGTGATGCGGACGGAAGCGGAGCTTGCAGTCTGCGCCGTAGAGCTTCTTCATGAGCATATCGAGAGTTCCTTTAAGATCAGACATTGTGATACCCTTGTCGATAACAAGTCCCTCTATCTGGTGGAAAAGGGGAGAATGTGTAGCGTCAACGGCGTCTGAACGGAAAACACGTCCGGGTGAGATGATACGGATAGGCGGCTTCTGATTTTCCATTACATGAACCTGTACAGAGGAGGTCTGAGTACGGAGGAGGATAGTTTCGTCAGTGCCCTCAATGTAGAATGTATCCTGAGTATCACGAGCCGGATGATCGGGAGGAAGATTAAGTGCCTCGAAAACGTGGTAATCGTCGTCAACCTCGGGACCGTCAGCGATATCGAAGCCCATACCCATGAAAATCTCACGGATCTCATTTTCAACCTTTGTAAGCGGATGAAGCTTACCGAAAGGAGCGTGCTTGCCGGGGAGAGTAATGTCGATGGATTCTTCCTTGATTTTAGCCGCCTGAGCCTCTGATTTAAGGGCTTCAAGCTTGTTTTTGAGAGCTTCTTCGATGTCTGCTCTCACCTGATTTGCGAGCTGACCGATAATCGGACGTTCTTCTGCGGAGAGCTTTCCCATTTGTTTAAGAATCGCAGTAAGCTCGCCTTTTTTTCCGAGGAATCTTATCCTCAGATCGTCAAGAGCCTTAATTTCGGTGCAGGCTTCGAGTTCCTGTTTAGCCTGTGCTTCAATTTTTTCAAGCTGTTCTTTCAAAAAAATCAACTCCTAATAAATTTATTGTGGCGATACCGCATAAAACTTGTGCGAAAGATGCAGGCAGATTTCGTACAAAGCCGTCAAGCGGGTTTTGTGTGGTATTGCCTTGTGTATCGGAAAATAAAAAATTCCTGTCCAACAGGACAAGAATACTCTTGCTTATGACCACCCATTGTCAGGAGAGCCGACACTCTCTTGCCCTTAACGCAGGCATACGTCAGCTCCTACCGTATCCGGATTCAGAAAGTTCAGAGCTGCCCCTCGGAAGTGAACTTCAGTATGCTATCAGCCGGAGCCTTCCACCAAGCGGCACCTCTCTGGGGACATCATCACAGACCTACTCTCTTCGTCATAAGATTATTTACAATTATATAATGAAAATAAAAAAAAATCAAGTATTTATATTGAAATTCTGCTAAATTTGTGATATTATATTATTAGACGGCATTTTGTAGCAGATTCTTTTATAAAATTGCTGAATAGTAATCGTCAGGAGATAAAATATGGATAATTTTTCTGAACAGCTTGTAACACGGAAGGAAACAAAATCTGATAAGGTAAGCAGGATAGGAACGCTGATAACAGGTTCTCTTTTTACGTTATGCCTTGTGCTTTTAGGACTGCTCCAGCTTTCCCAGCCGGTAATAACACTGATGTTTCTTTTTCTTGCCGCCGCCGGAGGATATATGACGTATCTTCTTGTTCAGGGCAGATATGTCGAGTATGAATACACATTCACCAACGGCGAGCTTGATATCGATAAGATAATCGCACAGAAAAAGAGAAAAGAGCTTCTCACCGTTGAGGTAAGAAACTTTTCTGATTTCGGAAAATACAGCGACGATATGGAGGAAACCGAAGATATGACTGTTGTCTATGCAACGGATAATATAATTTCAAATGAATATTACGCTGACTTTGAGCATAAAGAATATGGCAGGACAAGACTTATCTTCGTACCTGATGAAAGAATGCTTGAGAATATAAAGAAATTCCTTCCGGCAAAGCTGAGGAATTCGTTATAATAAAAGCAACGTACAGATATGCAGTACGGACGAAAAGGAGTGGTTTGAATGAAAATCGTTACGCCGAAGCAGATGCAGATGATCGAGGAACGCTCTGAAAAACTTGGCGTTTCAAGAAAAAAACTGATGGAAAACGCCGGAAAGGCACTGGCAGAAATCATCGACAGCTATTGTCATCGTGTAAGCGACGCACCGCCGGAAGAAAAATCAATTGTTTTCCTTGCAGGTAAGGGAAATAACGGTGGAGACTGCTTTGCTGCTGCCGGCAATCTTGTTTACAGAGGATATCGTATTACAATAATCAATATCGGCGGAAAGCCATCTACTCCTCTTTCAAAGGAGATGTATCTGCGTCTGCCGAAGGAACGCATTGAATTCGTGGACGGCTACCGCACTCAGGGAGTTGAAGCGGCTATTGAAGCCGCTGAACTGGATTATATGTCAGTTCCAAAGGTGAACGAGCTGGACAGAATTTCAGGCAAAAAGGAACTTAACCCTCTGGAAAAGATTTTGCTTCAGGAAAAACGCAGAATGAGCCAGATTAAAAGTGCTATTCTTGAAGCAACCGTTATCGTTGACGGAGTTTACGGAACAGGCTTCCGTGATCAGCTTGATAAGAATGCTGCCGGTATTTTCGCAATAGGTTCGAGTGCGTACAGAATTGCAGTTGACGTTCCAAGCGGCGGAAACAGTGTTACCGGAACAGTTGCATTCGGAGCATTTGAAGCTGATGAAACAGTAACCTTCGGGTATATAAAATCAGGTATGACGCAGTTTCCTCTGAGAAAATATTCCGGAAAAATTACTGTTGCCGATATCGGTATCCCAAGAGAGGCTCTTGATGTTCTTGACGGCGAAAGAGCGTACTACCGCATTGAGAGAAATCATCTTGCAAGCTTTCCTCCCCGCCGTGAGAGGGATTCATACAAAGGAACCTTCGGTACACTCCTTGTTATTGCTGGAAGCTCATCCATGAGAGGGGCAGCTTCATTTGCTGCTATGGGAGCTCTTAGAACAGGTGTAGGTCATGTGAAGATTGCTTCGGTTGACAAATGTATAGATACAATGTCCGTACTTGTGCCAGAGGCTACATATATTGAGCTTGAATGCGATGATTACGGCTATATGCTCTTTGACAGCAGTAAGGACACTCTGCTTGAAGCTATGAGCAATGCGTCGGCAATAGTTATAGGATGCGGAATGGGTGTTACTCCCGATACAATGGAAATCACAAGATTCGTGGTTCAGAATGCAAAATGTCCTATAATTATTGACGCAGATGGAATAAATTGCATAGCCTCGGACATAGATATTTTACTGGGGAAGAAAACGGACATAGTTATTACTCCTCATGTCGGCGAAATGGCGAGACTCCTCAACTGCGACAACGCTATGATTTCAAATAACCGTATAGTTGTTGCTGAAAAATATGCTGAAAAATATGGCGTTACGGTAGTTCTCAAGGGAGCCGGAACTCTCATCGCCAACAGCAGAGTTACTGCTGCAAATCATACGGGAAATCCCGGAATGAGCGTGGGCGGCAGCGGAGATATTCTTGCCGGAATCATCGGATCCATAATAGCTCAGGGAAGCTCTGTCTATGACAGTGCCTGTGCCGGAGTATATATTCATGGTCTTGCCGGAGATATTGCTGCAGAAAAGCTCGGAATGGAATCAATGCTGCCAAGAGATATTATTGATAATCTGTCCGAAGCCTTCCGCCTGCTTAAGGAAAAGAAACTTCAAAACAACTGATTTCAAATACAAAGGATGTATAAGTTTTACGCAGTGCTGATTGTGCTGCTGAAAAATACGGATGCTTCAGAACGGAGAAGGTATTATGAAAAAACTTATTACATTCACATTGGCACTTCTTATGGTATTATGCGTGGTGAGCTGCGATGTGCCTCTGAAATCGACTACATCCCGAAAAAACGGTCTTGACAATGCGTTTCAGGCTGACGCAGTAATTATGCTCGACCGCCTTCAGGCAGAGGGTGTTGTAAGACGCTTCGGTACGGGAGTATGGGAGATAGAATTTTCCTCACCAAATACGCTCAGCGGCGTAAAGCTTGAATTCAGCGAGGGAAATACAGAAGCCTCATATAAGGGGCTGAGCTTTTCAGTTCCGCAGTCGGCTCTTCCGGTAAAATCCATGATGCTGAATCTTATAAAGGCTGTCGATGATAATGCCAGACTTGATGAACTAAAAGGCGAAGAAAAGGATAATATCCTTGAAGTCAGCGGTAAGCTTGAGGGCGGCGAGTACGTCCTGAAAATTGATAAGGACGGCAGACTTTCCGGCTTCGATATGGATAACAATAAGCTTAAGATGACATTCACGAATATTACTCCGATTGATCCGGGAGTCTCCGGAACTGAGCCTTCGTCATCAGCGGAGGAAACAACAGCTCCGGCAGAAGCTTCTTCATCTGCGAAAGAAACCATAGTAGAATCAACTGTATCTGCTGAGACTTCAACAGGAAATCAATAAAAAAGAAAGACCGCCGTAAAAGGCGGTCTTGATTTATTCAGCAGGGAAATAGTAATCGAGGAGGAGATCGACCATATACGAGTAAGTATCAATACCTTCTTCACGGCCGTTGAGTTTAATATTTGTATCAATAGCGGATTCTGAGAAAGTGCTGACGGTATCTGTCGGAAGGATTTCCTTCTTTTTATTTTCTTCCCAGTAGTTGTCCGGCATGAAGCGGAACCAGTCACGTCTTACTTTTTCAGAGATATTATCGGTGAGGTAGTATGCCTCGGTAATCTCGGTATCATATATCTGGTTGTGAACGTATTCCAGAGCTTCGAGGTAGCCGCAGTAGCGGAATTCGGTGTTATCGCTGCCGGTTGTGGCGATAAAGGCGATAAAATTAGCTTCATCCTCCTGAATAATGCCTTTAAGGTGTGAGTATTCATGGCAGATTGTAGCCGGAAGATTATTTTTTACCATATCATCGTTGTAATTTGCTTCAAGTGAGAAGGGGAAATAGATACCGGAAAGATTTGACTGACTCATGAAGTAGGAGAACAGAACAGGCTTTGCGTCCGGATAATAGCCTTTCAGCTGCGGATATTTTTCCGCGGCTTTTTTCATAGCTTTTTTTGCTTCGGAATCAACATCTGCTGTAATGCAGAAGCGGTCGTCCTTATCTCTGGGAACTTCCAGTGCGAGCTCATTTGTCTTATCAATCAGAGCCGAATAAAGAGCAATAAGCTCACTGCGTGGGTGTTCCTTGGAGCTGAGATATCTCTGCGAGAACGGCGTACACTGATACATAATAAAGCAGTTCATATTTTCAGTGACAGTGATATAGGCGAGAATCCAGAGCGTTACGGTGAAGAATACCCCTGATAATTTTCTTCGTGAATTCTTTTTTACGATCAGCAGGATAATCGTAAGAGGAATACCGATAATCAGCAGAATCAGTGCGGCGATGATCATGATTTCACCGAGCGAGAAGGGGAATATTCCGCTGATAAAGGAGAATATATTTGTTATCACCGGAAAAATCTTCATGACGTAAAAATCAGCAAAAGCCGTGCTGAGACGTGCGATGATATGTATTATGATCATTGCGGTTATAAGTAATATCGGGATAATATAGCGTTTTCTCAGCTTTGGCAATTAAATCACCGCCTTATTGAAGATTAGATAAAAAACCAGCCGCCTGACCAGCTGGTTTCAGCCTGTTGAAAAAGATAGAAATGAGATGATTTATAAAGGGGACGCCTTCACTTGCAAGGCGTCCCCTCTTTCAAAACAGTCCACCGGACTGTTTTTCAATTCACCCCTTGCGAAGCGCTTCTGAGGCATAATGTGGGATTCCATCCCACACCCTGCCAGAGGCTCTGCCTCTGGACTCCGCCAAAGGGTTGATAACCCTT